>CALGGX010000249.1 GCA_937916025.1 uncultured Selenomonadales bacterium | reverse complement strand
GAAACTCGGAGTGTAAGTCGTCGAGGAAGAGCGGATCGATGACGCGATGAATGTTCTCGATTGATGTGTAATGCATGCCGCCCTTGCGTCTGGAATCGGGATTGAGAATCGACTCGAACATTGCGCCGAAGATCGGCGGACTTACATCAATCCAATCGAATTCGGCGGCGGCGAGAATGTAATGATTGACGGCGGCATTGATTTTTGGAATGTGTTCGGCGGCGTTTTTAAACAGATCGCCGTTGACGTAGGGGAAGTCGTCGAGCTCCGCGCGGAGATCGCTCGGACGGTGTTCGGTATCAAGCACGCGAAAGAGATCGACGAGCGCGGTTTGACGATCTTCGGCGTTTTTAAAGTACTCGGCGAATTGCTTGAGCGCAAAGATATCGGCGTCGTCGGCATACAGACAGAACATCAATCTCACGCAAAATTGATTGAGCGCGTCGAGACCGAGATGCGGATCGGACTTTTCGAGTGCATCATACACGAGCTTGATGAGTTTGATTGCCTGCTTGGACACCTTGACGGCCGGATTGACGTTCTCGTCGTTGGGATCGATCAAGAAATTCAGGCGCGAAAACTCGTGCGGCAGTCGCTCGAGCAGAACGACGTGCGGCTGATACGCGTCTCGATGCTTGTCATACAAATCCATGTCGAAGACGCGCAGCTCGACGAAGTTGCACACCACGATCCAACGCGGGCGTTGCGAGAACGGCAATTCGTAAGCATAACGCAATGCCTGCCGGAAAGGCGTAAACATCTTAGATCGGAAGAGCGTCGTGTAGGGAACGACTTTATCGCCGTAGATCGTCGTCCAATCGTTTCGCATCGAAACCGGCACCCAGCCGTACTGTTGCGTCAAAGCTCTGCACTTTTCAGCTTTCGCGAGATTGCCGCGTTCGCGCTCCGTGTCATCGCACAGCAACATGAACGCCGCACTCCGATATTTATTGCGAGTGATGGTATAAGTGAACATTGATGCGTCACCGGTCGAGTTGCCGAATGCCAGCACCGGTTGTTTACCGATCTCGCGCTCGATTGCAAACACTTTGTTGCCGTTGATGTTGACATCGCGGAGATTGCCGCCGCGTTGAAGTTGATCTTGCGGCTGTAAGAAATACGTTTCCATGCGCGCGCCGTTCTGATCTTTGAATTGCCATGAGTGATCGCTGCCAATAACGTGATTCGGCTCGATATTGATGATGCCGTCAATGAGAGTTCGGATTGTCTCGCGCTCGCAACCGCTCACGATGTAGCACGTAAATTTGTTTGCGTTGAGATACGAAACGACTTCGACCATCGGCATGTAAAACGCCTCGCCGACCTTCAGATTGCTCAAGCCCTCGACGTAATTCGTCCGAATGTAGTTATTGACGTAATTGCGATACTCTGTCGGCGTCATGCCTTGGAACATTTTCGGGAACATCGTCGATTTTTGATCGTCCATTTCCTGATTGACGGTGCCCGAGTCGATCGCGGCGCGCCACTCTGCAACAGCAGTTCGCTCGGCGGGCGTCGCCCGATACGTCGGATCTTTGGTGACGCGATATATCGGCATCATCCAGTCGAAATAGAACGGCGCGGTCTCGCACATCAAAGTGCCGTCCACATCGAAAACCGCAATTCGATCCTCGACCGGTATGAAATTCTTCGAGTTTTTATTGGTAACGTCCTTGACGTAATCGACAAGTGCCGCCTTCGCCGGAGAGTTTTTCTCCCAATATTGGAAGTTGCCTTTCTTCGAGACGTTAATCGCCGCAAGCTCCGCGCGGGTTGCCGCACTCGAACTCTGCATGTCGATCGAAAATGCACCGAACGCCATCAATCCCGCCAGTGCCGCCGTCAGTAATTTTTTCGCCTTCATAGATTAATTCTCTCTCCGAACATTATCGCCATAGATTGTCGCCCAATCGTCGCGCATCGAGATCTGAATCCAGCCGTATTGTTTTGCAAGCGCGTAGCATTTATTCGCCTTCGATTGATTGCCGAGCTCGCGCTCCGTGTCGTCGCACATGATCATGAATGCCGCGCTCCTGTATTTATTGTCGTCGACAGTGTACGTGAACATGGCGGCGTCGCCGGTCGAGTTGCCGAACGCCAGCACGGGCTTCTTGCCGATCTCGCGCTTGATCGCAAACACTTTGTTTGTCTGCAATCGGAGCTCGAGAAGATCGCCGCCGCGCTCGAGCTCATCGCCCGGCTTCATGAAATATCGATCGGGGCGCGCGTTGCCGATATCTCTCGTCGTGTAAGTATGGTCGGTGCCGATAATGTGATTCGGTTTGATGTCCATCACGCCGTCGACGAGCACTCGAAGCAGGTCGCGCTCACTGCCGCTGACTATGTAGCACGTAAACTTGTTTGCATTGAGATAAGAAACGACTTCGACCATCGGCATGTAGAACGACTCGCCCGCCTTCAGATTCGTCAAGCCTTCGAGATAAGTATTGTTCAGATAATCGGCGACGCATTTGTTGTATTCGTCAAGCGACATGCCCTCGAAAGATGCGGCTTGTCCGTAACGCTCCGCCTCGTCGAGCTCCAACGTGACATGTCCGGCGTGAATGCCGTCGAGAATGTCTTGCGCGGTTTTGCGAGCGGTCGGCGTCGCACGATGCGTCGGATCATTCAGATCGTGGTTGATGTAAAACATCCACTCGAGATAGTACGGCGCGGTTTCGCAAATCAATGTGCCGTCCACGTCGAAAACCGCAATCCGATCCTCGACCGGGATGAAGTTTTTCGAGTTCTTATCGGTGACGTCCTTGACGTAGGAGATCAATTGTTGTTTCGCCGCCGAGTTTTTTTCCCAGTACTTGAAATTGCCCTTCTTCGAGACGCTGATCGCTCCGAGTTCCGCGCGGGTTGCCGCACTCGAGCTCGGCATGTCGATCGCGAATGCGCCGAACG
>CALGGX010000248.1 GCA_937916025.1 uncultured Selenomonadales bacterium | reverse complement strand
CATTCGCCCGCAGCTGATTGCCGACCCGGAGGAGACCGCGCTGTTTGTCAACATGAACGGCGAGCGGATGAGCCGCCAGGGCTTTTGGAAGATCGTCAAGCATTATCAGGAGACCGCGCAGATCAGCAAGGAGATTACACCGCATACCCTTCGGCACTCCTTTGCGGTACATTTGCTGGAGAACGGGGCGGACCTGCGTTCCATTCAGGAGATGCTGGGTCATGCTGATATCTCGTCCACGCAGATTTATACGCACGTTGATGACGAGCAGCTTAAAAACTGCCACCGGGACTACTTTCCCGGGCACGAAACGGTGCTTTAGGACGGCCGTCATCCTGCCGATAGTGAATCGTATCAGAGAACGGTCAGTGGACCCGGCCGGCGCTGGAAGTCTGGAGCGTGGTCCATTCATCTGCCTGCGTCTGCGCAGGAATGTCCATCGGGAGGAAAAATGAAGTCTGTGTTTCTGCGAAGTCTGGCGGTGTGCAGCGCCTGTGCTGCGATTCTGACAACGTCCTGTTCGCCTTCATATAATTCAATCAAGCGGATGCAAAAGCTTGAAGAAGGGGTGGCCAATCCGACGACAAAAGAAGAACTGGCCGCCGCAGAACCGTCCGTGATCATCTCGCGTCGTCCGTGCGCATTGCTGAAACATGTCAAACATAAGCCGCCGCTCGTCGTCGACAAAGACAAGTGCATCGGCTGTAAGTCTTGCATGCGGATCGGTTGTCCGGCGATTTCGATGGTTGACGGCAAGGCGCGCGTCGATCAAACTCAGTGCGTCGGTTGCGGAGTCTGCTCGCAACTCTGTCCGAAGAAGGCTTTTGCAAGTTCGATCTGATTTCGGTACAGCGAATTGCACAATTCGTTTCGTCGACTTGTACTTTGTTTGAGATTTTCATCGAGTTAAAATGCCGTCAGGCAGGTGAAAATCCATGGTGTCAAATTTGAGCGATCGTTGTCGACGCATTCTTGAACTGCTGATGTACTCCTATGATTACGTTTCGCTGAAGGAGATCGCCGAAAAGATGAGCGTTTCGCGTCGGAGCGTGTATTACGACATTTGCAGTATCAATGATTGGCTCGACGCAAACAACTTGGCGTCGCTCAAGCGGATTCGCGGGCGCGGCATTTTGATATCCGAAGACGAGAAAAATGCAATCAACGAATTGAGCTCTGCCGTCAACAGCAATCGCGATTACGTATTTCTGCCGAGCGAGCGCGTCAAGATCATCGTCTGCTTCATCATTCGGAGCAGCAAGCCGATTTACATCGAGCAATTGACGGACGCTTGTCAAGTCAGTCGAAACACGATCTTCAACGACATTCGCATCCTCGTGCGACAACTCAACGAATACAATCTGACTTTGACATACGCGCCGAAGACCGGCTACAAAATCGAGGGCGACGCCATTCATGTTCGAGCGTTGTTCTTTTTGTTTTTCGATTCGCTCCGACCGCTGATCGAGAATGGCATGCTCGAGTTTTTCGATCGAAAAGAGATCGACGAGTGGTACAATCGATTGCTGAAACTTCGCGACGAACTCCGCGTCGATTACGTCGACGGCAATCTCTTCAGCCTCGCGGCTCTGCTCCCGATCATCGTCAATTCAAACGATCGGCTCGATTTTGTCGGGCTGAAGGAAGAAATAATTTTTGCTTCACGGGAGTTCAACCTCGTTCAAAAATATTTTCCGAAACTCCGTCGAGACGAACAAATTTACTTGAGTCTGCACTTGCTCGGCTCGCGCCTTTCGATCTCGACCGATAAGATTTTTGTCAACAAATCCGATCAATCGATCTACGGTATCGTCAAAACCTTGGTGACGGAGTTTGAAAAAATCGCGTGTGTTCATTTCGACAATCGAGACGAGCTCGAGCGCGCGCTGTTCATTCATATCCGCTCATCGCTCTATCGCTTCCAATACGGCATTCAGCTCGGCAATCCCATGCACGAAGATATCGTCCGAGAGTACGGCAATCTCTTCGGCATTACAAAATCCGTCGCGC
>CALGGX010000247.1 GCA_937916025.1 uncultured Selenomonadales bacterium | reverse complement strand
CCGATACCTTCGTCTGGAATGCTTCGCTCGGCGGCGCGGATCAATTCTTCAATTACGATTACGCGCAAGGCGATATCATCAGCATCACCGGCGGCACGGCGATCTCCAAGGCGAATTTCAAAGAGAACGGCAAGAACGTCGTCCTCACGGTCGGCTCGAACAAACTCACGATCAATGACGTCAAAGACAAGGCGATTGTAGCAGTGCAGGGCAACGACACAATCACGTTCGGCTCGCTCCCGAGCGGCGTTTCTTACAACGATCTCAGCAAAAAGACCGCGCTCAACATTTCCGATCCCTACACCGGCACGATCGATGCGGCGGATTATGCGGCGAGCATCGTCACTCTCAACGCGGCGGCGGCAACCGGCGAACTCGTCTTGATCGGCAGTAAGAAGGCGAAATTCATGGTCGGCGGCGCGGGCAAGACGACGATGCTCGGCAGTACGACGGCAGATGTTTTCACCGGCGGCACGGGCTCCGATACATTCGTCTACTCTGTCGGCGGCGGCAAAGATCAGATCGTAAACTTCGACACCGGCACCGACGTGATCAAACTCGACGGCATTTCGATCGCAAACACCGCCTTCAGCGAGAAGGGCAACGATGTGTTGCTCGCCGTCAAGAACGGTTCGATCACGATCAAGAATGCGCCGCGTCAAGCGACGATCGCTGTCGAAAACGGCGACGGCACGAGCATCTCTTACAAGACTCTGCCGAGCAATGTCACGTATAAGTCCGGCAAAATCACGATCGCGAAAGACTTCGACGGCACTCTCGACGTTGCCGAGCTCGGCGGCTTGACTGTCAAAGAGATCAACGCGTCCGCCGCGACGAAGTCGATCGAGCTCCGCGCGGATTCAAACGCGACAAAGATCACGGCAGGCAAGGGCGGCTCGACAATGCTCGGCGGCGGCGGCAACGACACATTGATCGGCGGCAAGGGCGTCGACATCTTCCGCTCGAGCGGCGGCAACGACGTTATCACCAATTACACCGACAAGCAGGATAAAATTCAGATCGAAGGCGCGCTCGAGTCCGGCAAATTGAGCGGCACGAAAGACGTGGAGTTGACGACCGCCGGCGGCAAGTTGCTCGTCAAGGGCGTCGTCGGCAAGGAGTTGACGCTCGTCGTCGACGGCTCCGATCGAAAATACATATTCACGAAACAAAATTCCGATCTCGAATCCGCGCGGATTGAGTCCGGCTCGCAATTGCCGTCGGATGAATATTGGTTCGAGCAGGACTCGGCGATCGACGATCCGATTGACGAGATCATGACAATCGATTGCGCCGTCAATTTGCAAAGCGAGTTCGAGTTTTTCAATCAGTCGCCCGACATGAAACTCGCGATCAAATCATCGCTCGAGCTCAATCGTCGGCGGAAGTAAGATTTTTCGATTGCAATTTCCTCGTCAAAATGATAAAATTATGCCTGAAAAACTTATGAAAGGTGATCGTCGTCGATGAGGAATTTGTTTTTGACAGTGATCTGCGTTTTACTGATGAATGTAGAGGCGGCGGCAGCGGTCGCGCCGGAAATTTTGGCGGAATCGGCAATATTGGTCGAGTCGTCGACGGGGCGGGTAATTTACGAGAAAAACGCCGACTTCCCGCGACCGCCCGCCAGCATGACGAAGATGTTGACGAGCATTCTGTGTATCGAGTGGCTCTCGCCCGAGACGCCCGTCAAATTCTCATCGACAGCCGCTTATACTGAAGACAGCACGTTTTTGTGGACGCCCGGCGATGAGCTTGCCGCCGCCGATCTCAACAAAGCGATGATGCTCGTCAGCGATAACGGCGGTGCGGTTGCACTCGCGCAGGCAATCGGCGGTTCGATCTCGACCTTTTCCGAGATGATGAACGTCAAGGCACTCGAGATCGGTTGCGAGAACTCGCATTTCGCAAATCCGAACGGTCTGCCGAACTCCGATCATTACTCGACCGCGCGTGATATGGCAAAAATCGCGATGTATTGCATGCGCAATCCGGAGTTTCGAGAGATCGTCGCGACGAAGAAATTTATATTCCATTGGCAGAACGTCGACAAGAAAGACGAAGCCGAAAACACGAACGAGTTGCTCTACGACGATAAATTTCCGTACGACGGCGCGAACGGCATCAAAACCGGTTGGACACGAGCGGCGGGCGGTTGCCTTGCGGCGTCTGCAAAGCGCGGAAATACCGAGCTGATTGCGATCATCATGCACTCGCGCGATATCGATACGCGTTTCGACGATGCAAGGAAACTGCTCGATTACGGCTTCGAGTCCGTCAAGATGACGCGCGTTCTCAATAAAGATCGCGTCGAGAAAGTCGTCTTCGTCGAAGGCGGCAGGAGCGCAACCGTCACGGCGGGGCCGGAAGAAGATTTGAATTTCCCGCTCCTCGACGGCGAGGATAAACGTAAATTGCAAGTCCGATATTCATTGCCGAAAATCACGCAGGCAAAAGTCAGCAAGGGGCAAGTGCTCGGCTCGGCGGTGCTCAATTACAACGGCAAAGAAGTCGCGCGCATTCCGTTGACGGCGCGAGAAAATGTTGAGTGCGGCTTCAGCGTTTCGTCGACGCTCGTCGGAGTTATGTCGCCGATCATTTCAGTTGCACAGAACGTTCTCGGCGCGTTGCTCGCCTAGTAAATTCTGATTGACAAACATTCGCGCCTGTGATAAATTGACGCCATAAATTTTTTTTGAATGGGGATGAAAATGGTTTCGACGGGGGCAGATGGGACAGCGATAGCGAGCCCCGGGGTCATCGAACCGGGTCAGTAAGGTGAAACTTGCTTTAAATATAAAAGCAGACAACGATTACGCTTTGGCAGCTTAATGCCACCTCCGCCGCCCGATCTCCCGCTGAGGCGGGTCGGAGGCAAGCGCGGGATACCGATTCGCGATTGCGTCGTAACGAACGGGAATAATGCAGACGCTCGACCAAATTGAGTTTGCCGCGTGAACTCGAGGCGGTTTAAATCCGATCACACGGCTGCGCTCGGAGAAGTTTCTGTAACAATGTTTTCGGACGCCGGTTCGACTCCGGCCATCTCCACCAACCGAGATTTTTTTTTCGACGGGGAGGTTTAAGAATGATAAAATTGCTTTTGACAATGTTTTTGTCAATCGGATTGTTGCTCGGCGCGACGGCGGAAGCGCAAAATCGCGAGATATCAATCGACGGCGATCACGGAAAATTGGCGGCGATCATTCAAACTCCCGACAATCGATCGAAATATCCGCTGGTGATAATTTGTCACGGCTTCACTTCAAACAAAGCCACGCCGTTGATGACGAAAATTGCCGAATTCCTCGAAAAAGACGGCATTGCGTCAATCCGATTCGACTTCAACGGTCACGGGCAGAGTGAAGGCAATTTTCAAGACATGACCGTGCTCAACGAGATCAGCGACGCGAAACATGTTTTCGAGTATGCGCGTCAACTGCCGAATGTCACTTCGATCTCGATCGCGGGGCATTCGCAAGGCGGAGTCGTAACCGCAATGACGGCGGGCGAGCTCGGCAAGAAGAATATCAAAGCCGTCGTGTTGTTGGCACCGGCGGCTGTCTTGAGAGACGACGCTATTCGCGGCAATCTCTTCGGCGTGAAATTCGATGCGCTGAATCCGCCGCCGTATGTCGAGATTTTCGGCAATCACAAAGTCGGACGCAATTACTTTTTAACGGCACGCGATCTGCCGATTTACGAAACCGCCGCCGGATATAAAGGCGCGGCTTGCATCATTCACGGCACCGGCGATGTCGTCGTTCCTTACACTTACGGCGCGCGCTTCCATGACATTTGGAAAAACAGCGAGTTCCTGCTCTTGCCGAACGTCGATCACAGTTTTACGCAGGATACGGAAGAAGCGGCGAAACTCGCGGCTGATTTCTTTGCAAAGCAACTCATCAAATAAAGGCATTTTTTTAAGACATTAAGGAGGTTTAATCGTGGAGGTCAAATACGAAGTCAAAATCACTGCCGTCGGCGAAAACGCGCGTGAGTTTCTCGAAAACAACAGCAGCGTCATTCTGCTCGACGAAGGCAAACATCCGAATCTTGCGGCAATGGTCATCGAGCACACGGTCGGCGAGCTCGCGGCGGATATCGAAGTCGGCGATAAACTCAAATTCGGCAACACGGATTTCAAAGTCACAAAAGTCGGCGACGTTGCAAACAATACCATCCGCGAAGCGGGGCATTGCACTCTGCTGATCAACAAAGAAGGCTCCCTGCCCGGACAAATCTCCGTCAAAGGCGTCATGCCGCCGCGTCTTCGCGTCGATGACACCATCAAATTCTTTAAGAAGTAAATTCAATCGGACATAAAAAAATCCGCGCGGTCGAGAAGATCGCGCGTTTTTTATTGCCAAAAATCGGCAACGTTGTATAATTTCGGAGGGGAGTGATACGAAATGGATCAGAGAACCTGCAGGATTATCAAACTTCTGATCGAAAACGGATCGATCAAAACAATCGGAGCAATCGCAAGACAACTCGACGTCAGTGCAAAAACAATTTCGCGCAACTTGACAAAAGTCGATGAAATTCTCGCCGCATATGACTTGACGCTCGAACGACGCACCGGCTCCGGACTTCAATTGATCGGCAGTTCCATTAAAAAATTTTCCCTCTACGAAGCCGTCAAAAAATCTCTCGATCGAAAAGAGTACTCGCCGAAGGAACGATTGTCGGTGATTATCAGCCGCCTGCTGTCGAGCCGCGAGCCGATCAAACTCTTCGTCCTGTCTTCTCAATTGCGCGTGACGGACTCGACCATCAGCAACGATCTCGACAAACTCGAGCCGTGGTTCAGAGATCAGGGGCTTCGATTGTTGCGAAAACCCGGACTCGGCATCAGCCTTCTCGGCGACGAACGAGATCTCCGCCGAGCCATCGTCCGCTACATTTACGAGCACATCGAGCAATCCGAATTGCTTCATCTCGTGCAGGATAATTTGAATGCCGACGGCAACGACGAGCGCATTACTCAAGTGTCGAAATTTCTGCTCGAATTGATTGACGAAGGCGTTTGGCGGCGACTCGAAAAACTCATTCATAATCTCGAGCGCGAGTTCGGCTATCAACTGTCCGATAACGCCTTCATCGGCTTGATCGTGCATCTTTCGTTGACGGTTCAGCGCATTAAAAATCATGAAAGCGTGCAACTCGGCGAAATTGCTTTGCAACAACTCCGCGCAAAGCACGAATTCACTCTTGCGACAACTTTGGCGGAAAAAATTTCTGCAGAATTTGACATTGAAATTCCCGAAAGCGAAGTCGGCTACATTACAATGCATTTGCTCGGCGCGCGCAACCGTTACAATTCCGAAAACATCGGAAGTATTTCGATGATGGATAATTTTCGGCTCGTCAAGCTCGCGCGCTCGGTCATGAAAAACGCCGCGCGGGAGTCCGGAAAAAACATCGACAAAAATCAAAACCTGCTCGCCGGACTCGTCAATCACTTCGGACCGTCAATCAGTCGGATCAAAATGAAAATGGACATTCGCAATCCGTTGCTCGGCGAGATCAAAGAGCATTATCCCGAGTTGATGACGTTGACCAAAAAGTGTGTGGGCGAGCTCGAGCGCGAGGTCGGATGCGAATTGCCGGAGGCGGAGATCGCGTATATCGCAATGCATCTCGGTGCCGCGCTCGCCGACAGCGAACAATTTCTGCATTCCGTGCATCGGGTGGTCGTGGCGTGTCCGACCGGCATGGGAACTTCACGCTTGCTCGCCGGGCGATTGAAAAGCCAATTTCGGAATTTAAAAATCGTCGATCAGGTGCCGACTCTGGCAATCAATTCGACATACACCGCATCGATGGAGTTCGAGTTCATCATCTCGACGGTTCCGATTCCGCACGCGCCGTGCCCGGTCGTCGTTGTCAACACTTCACTTACGCGAGATGATCGCTTGAAGATCGAAAACGAGCTCGCCCGACAGAACGAAACATTTTTGAGCAGTGCGGCAGAATTGGAAGCGCGCCTGCCGTTCGTCGACGCATTGAAACGACTCACGGAATACGGGCAGGCAATTTCCGAACTGCTGATGAATTGGTTTTACGTCCGCGCTGCGGTGCATTCGATTGAAGAAGCGTGCTTCATTGCAGGAAAACTCGCCGGCAAATCACCCGTCGACAGCGAAGGCATCAAACTCGATCTGTTGCGTCGCGAGGACAAGGGCTCGACTGTTTTGACGGGGCATCACATGGTTTTGTTGCATTGCAGGACGCAACACGTCAAGGAGTCGGCATTCGGCATTCTGCAACTCGGCAGCGGCTTTGTTTATCAGAACGGCGGCGAAGTGGTTCGGACGGCGATTGTCATGCTCGCGCCCGTCGACAGCTCCGAATGCATGATCGACACGATCGGTCATGCGGCGTCCGTTCTGCTCGATCGATGGGGCTTCATCGAAATTCTGCACGAAGGCAACGAGCGCGAGATTTTCGACGAGCTTGTCAAGATTTTCGAGGAATTTTACAAAAGCAAGTACAATGAATTGATTTACTGAAGGAGACGTTTTCATGAATTGGAAAAAATTATTGACGACGTTGATGCTCGGCTTGACGATGAGCGTGACCTCGGAAGCGGCACTGCCGTCGGTCGTGATCGACAAGGGCATTTTCGACGGCGGCATTCTCCGAGTCACGGGTATTGCGGAAGTTTACGGAGACGGCGAGAAAGTCTCGACCGCAATTCTGCAATATCCGAAGGAGCTCAATCCGAAAAGCGTTTCGATCGACGATTTCTCTGTCGAGGGCAAGACGATTGAGGCGGTTTGCGTCAACGCCACGCCCGAGTGGACGAAAAAATCCGTCGCGGGAGTTTATGTCATTTTGAAATTCAAACACGAGAACTCCGCTTTCGACGGCGAACTCAAACCGCGCGGCGGCATGAAAAACGACAATCGATCGGAAAAACGCGAGGGCGGAGAAGCTCCGATGCGTTCCGATCGAAAAGCTCCCGACTTGAAGTTTGTCGTGCAGCAGACGGGCACGGTTACCGCGCTCGACGATACGCCTTACATGCCGACGATGAAATTGATCGAGAGCTCGACCGTGAGTTGCCCGACAATCGACGAGTTCAAGCAATTGGAATATACTTCGGCGGACGGCGTGACGATGCCTTACAACGTCTGCCTGCCGAGAAATTACTCTGTCGAACGGCAATTCCCGATGGTCGTGTTCATTCCCGACGCCGGTGCGAATATCAATGAAGTAACGACGCCGCTGTTTCAGGGCAACGGCGCGACGATTTTCGCCTCGTCCGAAGAGCAGAAGAAGCATGAATGTATCGTGCTTGCGCCGCAATACACTGCCGATCTCGTCGAGAAGCTCGGAATGATGACGACAGACGAAAATGTTTGGACGCCGGGTTTGGAACTTGTCAGCGAATTGATCTTTGACGCGACGAAACGCTTCAGTGTCGATCCCGAGCGCATTTACGGCACGGGGCAATCGCAAGGCGGCATGGCGAATATCGCGATTTCCGATCGATATCCGGATTTCTTCGCCGCGCAATTGCTTGTTGCCTGTCAATGGAATGTCGAGGAGATGGCGGCGTTGAAGGATAAGAAACTCTGGATTGTCGTTTGCGAGGGTGATACGAAGGCGTTCCCGGGCATGAATGCGGCGGTCGAGAAATGGAAGTCGCTCGGCGTGAATGTCGCGGTCGGCGAAACATTTTTGAACAGCAAAGCTCCCCGCGCGGAGCTCGAGAATCAATTGAAGACGCTCGAAGCGCAGGGAGCGGATATAAATTACACGGTGTTCGCGGGCGGCAATCACATGTACACGTGGTCATTCGCCTACGATCTTGATGAATTGCGCGATTGGCTGTTTCGACAATCGATCGACAAGCCGCTCGGCATAGAGCCGAATGCGGAAGATTAAATCACTTCACGGGAACGCAATGCTTGTTGTTGATGTCGGTAACCTTCTGCACACGGCGACGATACTTCTCTGCCGTCAACGCGTCGGTCTCCATCCACGTCTTGACGATCTCCATTGCGATCGCACTGCCGATGATCTTTCCGCCGATGCACAGCACGTTGGAATCGGTGTGCTCGCGCGAAAGTTGAGCGCAGAACGGATCTTGGCAAACCGCCGCATAAATGCCGTAAATCTTGTTGGCAATTAGAGCACTGCCGTAACCTACGCCGTCAACAAAAATTCCGCGATCACATTCGCCTTTGGCAACTGCAAGCGCCGCAGGATATACAAAGTCCGAAAGGTCGCAACCTTCTTCGTCGTAAGTGCCGAAGTCTTTAACTTCGTGACCTTGACTTTCAAGATACTTTTTAATTTCATACTTGAGTTGCGTACCTGCGTGATCATTAGCCATTGCAATTTTCATAAATTAACCCCCTTTAAACAGTTGACATTTATAATTTTGTTTTTTAATATTTCTATGAAAAGGAAAATTTCCCTTTAAAAAATTGGAGGAATTGAGATGAAAAAATTTTTTAAATTAGTGTTTACGATTATGTTTGTAATCGCGGCGATTGGTTGCAAGGGTGCGGAGGCTGTCAACGATTCTGCCCAAAATAATTCGCAAATTCAGTTGGAGGAGACAACATCAAAGGATATTCCGAAAATTATTTTGCGTGATAATCCAAACGACATTACAATTTTTGGTGAACCTGTTGCGACGCAGGAACAAATGGTACAATTTATTCTTAGGCGAAATCCAAATCCGAAAATTAATTGTTCGGTTGAAGACCTTGTGCGTTACTACTATGAGGAAGGTAAGCTCGAAGGTATACGCCCCGACATTGCAATTTGTCAAGCGATTAAGGAAACAGGAACTTGGAATTACGGCGGCGACGTTGTGCCGGAACAAAATAATTATTGCGGACTCGGTACGACAGGCGGCGGCGTGAAAGGTGGATATTTTCCTACGCCGCAAATTGGAGTTCGCGCTCATATCCAACACCTTTTAGTTTACACTTCAACTCGTCCGACTAAACTTGAAAATGTTGATCCGCGCTATGAACACATTGTCAACAATCGCCGTGACGTTTTCGGAAATATTCACACTTGGGTAGCTTTAAACGGTGTATGGGCGGCGCCCGGAATTGGTTACGGTCAAGACATTTTAGCTTTGTGGCAAGAGGCTCAAGCAATGTTTTCAGGCAATGTTCAAGTTCCGATGACAAGAGAAGGCGACAGCATTGAAGACAGAGCGGCAAATTTTGTACTTCTTGGCTTGATTAACTTCGGCAACAAAGAGTTTGGCAAGGCTGAAGAAAATTTCCAATCTGCCGTTGAACTTACTCCCAACGATACCGATGCACTTTGGGACTTAGCTTTAGCGCAGGAGAAAAACGGTAAATTTGACGCGGCGATTTCCACTTACGATAAAATTTTACAACTTACTCCTGATTTTAAAAATGGCTATTACAATCGCGGCTTATTAAAGCTTATGAAAAATGATTTTGACGGCGCGATTAAAGATTTTCAAGCTACTAATCCAAAAGAAAGTCGTTTTGTAGAGGCTCAAAACGAAATTGCCGTAGCTCATTTTAGACAGGGTATGTATGATGAGGCTTTGAAAGATTTAGAAGTTGCGGTTAAGATTAACACGACTAATGAAATTGTAAATTCCAACTACGCGAAATTGAAGGCTTATCTTGGTAAATAATCGTAAAATTTTTATTAAACTACTTTTCTTTTGGAGCAAACTAGTAGCTAGTAGCTAGTAGCTAGTAACTAGCTACTAAACCGCTTGAAATGCCGCCATTTACTTTTATTTTTTGATCTTCTCATTAATTAAGAATTTAACGGAAGGTGATGCATTGGAAAATAAAAAGATTCCTCCGCGTCGAACTCGCTCAAAGAGTCGTCTAGTACTTTTCCTATTTCTGTTAATATGTTTCATGACTGCCGCAGTTGCCGGCGCTATGTTGGCAACGTCAAGCATTTTTGACAACAAGAAAAAAACTCCGATAACGCAGATTGAAAGGGAACGTGAAAATCCAAGCGAAGAATTGATTAAGGCAAAAGATAAGGCAACAATTTTAATTATGGGTGTTGACGTTCGCGAAGATGACGTAGGGCGCTCCGATACATTAATGGTTGCTACGGTCGATCCTACTTACGATCAAGCCACTTTGCTTTCAATTCCGCGTGACACTCGCGTTAGAATTTACGGTTATGGTTT
The DNA here is from genome assembly GCA_937916025.1 of uncultured Selenomonadales bacterium. The sequence continues at coordinate 1,328 of CALGGX010000247.1, read as the reverse complement.
CGACAAGATTAACGCGGCTTATGCTTACGGCGGCGAACCATTAGCAGAAAAGACTGTTGAAAATTTTCTCGGCATTGACATTGACCATTACGTTATTGTCAACGTAAGAAGTTTTGTGAAGATAATTGACGCGCTCGGCGGAATTGATATTTTTGTTGAAAAGCCGATGGACTACGAAGATCCTTGGGACGATAACGGCGGACTTGTCATTGACCTTTATCCTGGTTTGCAACATATGGACGGAAAAACCGCCGTTACTTATGTTCGCTATCGTGACGGCGAAGGCGATATTGGCAGGGTTAAGCGTCAACAACAATTTATGTCAGCTTGTATGGATAAAGTTACGTCGCCGGAAATTATTACGCATATTCCCGATATTATTCGCGAAGTTATGTCCGCAGTCGATACTGATATGACTTTCCGCGAACTTTTGGAACTTGCGGGCGCTATAAAAGCCGCGCAGTCTAACGGACTTGTTACCGATATGGTGCCGGGTTATCCTGTTTACATTGACGACATAAGTTATTGGATTCCCGACGTTGAGGAAATTCGTTATGCAATGGCAGTAGGGTTAGGCGTATCTTTTGATTCAGATTTAAGAAGACGTGCTGAACGTGATGCAGGTGAATACAGCAGTTCAATTCCCGACAATGCCGTAGAAGCTCCCAACGATGAAAATATTGGACAACCTATTCGTCGTGATGATTCTAGACGTAATGAAAATCGTAGCGATGACAGGCGTTCTGATAATAACAGCCGTCGTGATTATACAACTAACGATTATGATAATTCTGCGCGCAATGAATCAGATTCAACGTCAAATGATTCTATGCCAAATATGCCGCGTGATTATCAGCGTGAATATCAACGTAACGATACGACGCGTAGGCATGATGAGCGCAGTTACTCAAATGATCGCTCCAATTACGATCGCCGCGTTTATGACGACAGAAATAATTATGACAGGCGCGAAAGTGACAGCTATGAACGCGGACGCAGTGTCAATGAACCTTTTGAAGTGCCGAGCCGTAGTGATTCTGAAAAGACACGTTGATATAGAAAGGCGAATTATGAAAAGTAACCTGATACTTATTGGATTTATGGGAACGGGTAAAACCAGTTTGGGAAAACTTTTGGCTGAAAAACTTGGACGCGGTTTCATTGACATTGACCAAAAAATTGAACAAGACGCCGGAATTTCTATCCCGCAAATTTTTGAGCGTTACGGCGAAAAATATTTCCGTGAGCTTGAGAAAAAGACTGTTGAGGAAATTACTAAACGTCACGGCTTGGTTATTGCAACCGGCGGCGGCACCGTCAAAGACGCA
>CALGGX010000246.1 GCA_937916025.1 uncultured Selenomonadales bacterium | reverse complement strand
AGCGCCGTCCTTGAGGTCATTCCAGTTTTCTTCCCATCCGGGAACAACCTGCCAGTCTATGCCGAACTCACGGCTGCCATCTTCCCCGGTAGTCAGGCGAAAGACATCGCGGTCGGTGGTGAGCTCCGCGGTAACCGGCTGGTCGCCGGATTCCTCCGCATAGCAATAAAAGTTATAATTCTCAGTGCCGTGAAAGAAGCTGTAGCAGTTCTCTTTCGGGACATAAGCAGTGTTGGCAAAGGTCTCAACCGAGAAGCCGCCATGCTTTTCCAGCAGGAGCTTCGCGCATTCGACCAAATCCGCCATGGAATTGACCAACATTCGCATGACAATCGCCGGCTTTTTGATGTTGTTTTTTGCTTGGAAGCTCGGCAATCTTCGACGGAGCATCGCGCTCCTCAATCGCAAGCCGAAGCTCTGGCTTGACACCGCGCTTTACGGAGCGGTCGGCATCGTCATCATGCAGTTCACGTATTTCAAGGGAATTGAAACGGGCGGCGCGGCTCCCGCCACAGTCATTCAATACGCATGTCCGGCGTTCGTCGTGATATGGCAGTCGGTGTACAATCGTCGATTGCCGAAGCTCGGAGAAATAATCGCGGTCGTGCTCGCAATGATCGGTGTTTTGTTGTTGGTGACGGGCGGCGATTTTACGAAAATGCTGGTGCCGCCGGAGTGCATTGCATGGAGTTTGGCGTCGGGCGCGGCGTTTGCGTTCTCGGCGATATATCCGAAGCATCTGTTTAAAATGCGCATCGATCTGTATTCGCTGACGGCATTCGGAATGATAATCGGCGGGCTGGCGACGTTCGGCTTGATCGACAATGCGGATTGGGAAGGATTTTTTGTCGTCGAAACTCGCTTTGACGTGATTTGGATCATTCTGATTGCAACGGTCGGAGCGTTTTTGTGTTTCAATGCCGGACTGAAATACTTGACGCCGGAAGAGGCTTCGGTTACGGCAACGACCGAGCCCGCCGCGTCCGTGATAATCTCATTCTTCATGTTCGGCACGGTGTTCGGAGCGATCGAATTGCTCGGAGTCGCGCTCGTCATCATCGCAATCCTCTGCCCGACATTCATCAAACGCTGAATGAAATGCATTGACATGATCGGCAAGTTGATTTATCATTCAAGTCCGGAGGTGACAGGCATGGAAACATTCGGTCAGCGGATTCGGCGATTGCGCAAAGAAAAGCGGATCACGCAACTTGAATTGGCGAATGCAATCGACAGAGATTTTACTTACGTCAGCAAATTCGAGAACGGCAAGACCGTTCGTCCGCCTTCGGAGTCGACAATCCGAAAAATCGCGGCGGTTTTAGACACAAATGCGGAAGAATTGATCCTGCTGGCGAATAAAGTGCCGCAAAACTTGCAGGAAACGATCGTGCAGGACACTTTGGCGGCAGACTTTTTGCGCGTCGTGCCGAAATTCAGCAACGAGCAACGTCGCGCGGTGGAACAGCTCATCAACAATGCGGAGGGCAGTCGTTGAAGTACGTCGATATCGAAAAAATTGCAGAAATGACGGATTATCGACGCATTCGACCGTGGCATCGACTTCGCCAAACAGCAAGTGAATGAGGTGATATCATGGCGTCATTAAAGTGCAGCAGATGCGGGTACGGCATTCATTATCACGGCGAACCGGACGGCACAGAGTATGTTTTCGTCAAGCTGTCCGATTGGAAGGAAATGGAGCGGGAAAATTTGCCTTCCGATTGTCTCGAGTTGGAACATTATGATCAGTTTATTGATGTATGGAAATGTTCAGAGTGCGGCACGTTTGCATTCTTCGATAAGTACGGACACGTTACGCATGTTTATGCTCCCGACAAAGAGATTTCCGAAAACACGATGCAATCGCCGACCGTATTCGGCTTGTTCTTTTCCGATATTGTATGGGATGAAGCTACAGAATCGAGAATTCCGGCGTCGGAAATACTTACGAAGTATTCGAATCATCTGTGGATATTGCGCAACAAAACAATGATGCGGCTGTTCGAAGACGAAGCCGGATCGAAATGCACGGCGCAATACTCGCGCATTCCGGTTGCCGAATCCTGATCGGGTGTCCGTCGTTAATGCCGCATACGCATGCAGCGAAAATATTTACATCTTGTAATGTATCGAGCCATGGATTCCATTTTCGATCAATTAAAACAGCCGCCCGAAGAATTTATTTTGTTTCTGACAGACGCCAATCCGTACATGTGGGAGGATCGCACGGCGGCTGATCCGGCTCTGCAATCGGATTTCGAGGCGGCTATGGACAGACAAAACATCGGCACGGAAGTCGACGCAACGACGGCTTATCGAGCAGTGAAGCAATTTCTTGACGAGCAGTATTCGCATTTCGCATCGTTGGTTCCGGATACTTCCAAGCGGCAACAATCGTCGACTTTTGCCGAGCTGCTCGCAACAATTTCTCTTGACGAATGGAATCGGCTCTATGCTCGTGTCGTCGAAGAAGAGACCAATTCTTGATACATCGCCATTAATCGCGAGACGATCTCCGACTCGGACATGTCGCGCGCAAAACCGTACGCATCGAGCACGGCGTTGTCGTTTTCGAGATGCGCCGCGCGGAGCTCGTCGGGCATGGTTTGATCGTCATACAGCGAGGCGAGAGATCGATCGCCAAACTGTTTGCGCACTTCCAAAATCCGCGCTGCCGTCTTTTCAATCGCCGAAGTCCGCGCACACCACGGGAAGTTGTTGTACACGATTGTTGCCGAGTAGCGATAGCTCATCTCCAATCGACCTGCAACGACACGCATCCATGCCATATGCACGAGGGAGGTTAAGACGCCGAAATGAAACAGCGTTGCGTCGGGAATGATCTGCACTTGCGTCGTCGTGATCGTGCCTTTCGACATAAATCCGATCGGAATGTATCGCCGCCGCTCCGATGAAACAACCGGCACAACGATAAATCGCTCGGGATCGTTTCGATCGCGGAATAAATGCGGTGTATCAATTAAATTCTTAAATGTGCTGTTCAATCGAAATTGGCGAACAGCCTCGACGCGCGCGGCAACCGTCGGCATTGATGCGATTTCGTCCGCCGTTGCGTCGACGAGCCACAAACAATATCGCCGCTTGCCCTTGATGAATTCGTCTGCTCCGAGCAAAGGGCGAATGAACTTTTTCGCGCGAGGCTCACGTCGAATGAAGTCGTCAATTTGATCGGCTGTAATGATCAGATTTTTGCCGTCAGCGGGCATATTTCCGTTACGCATCGGCGGCACATTGCAGATCGGTTTCGCGCGTCCTTCGATGAAGAAGTCCGGCGCGTCGAGCAGATACGCGTTGATGTTTTTCGCGATGATCTCGTCCTTGCCGTCGAAGATAATGCGCGGCTTGGGCTTTGGCGCGGTTGAAAAACCGATGATGACACAATGAACTGCCGCAGGATCATCCGAATCGCTGATCCATTTGAAGGTACGATGCGCGAAGTCGATATGAGCAACAGATAAAATATCTTTCCAAACGGCGGCAACTTGCTCGCCCTGCACGATCGAGTTGGTGGCGACAAGCGCGGCGCGAGATTGCGTAGCCGACATAAACTGCGCGGCGCGCTTGAACCAGCACGCGACATAATCGATGTCTTTGTAATTGAACAGTTGCGCGATCTCGGTGCGTTGAGTCGGTGTTTGATAACGGCGTCCGACGAAGGGCGGATTGCTGATGATATAATCGCCGCCGTCCGGGACGACTTCATTCCAATCGAGGCGCAATGCATTGCCGCAAGTGATGTGCGCGGCGGAAGTGAGTGGCAGGAAGTCGAGTTCTTTTTCGAGAATTGACGCCGTTCGTTTCAGCATCTGATTCTCTGCAATCCAAAGCGCGGTGCGAGCGACCGCCACCGCGAAGTTGTTGATCTCGATGCCGTAAAAATTTTCGATGGAAACGAGAACTTCGCATGGTGCCCCGAGAGCGCGGAGAGCGGCGAGCGTTTCATTCTCGAGTGTTCGGATTGAAATGTAAGTTTCGGTCAAGAAATTGCCCGACCCGCACGCCGGATCGAAAAATCTCAACGACGCCAACTTGAGCTGAAACGCCTCGAGAGCATGTCGCCGATTGGCTTTCGATTTACGCCGCGCGGCTTTGAATTCGTCATGGAGTTCGTCGAGGAAGAGCGGATCGATGAGGCGATGAATGTTCTCGACAGACGTGTAATGCAT
>CALGGX010000245.1 GCA_937916025.1 uncultured Selenomonadales bacterium | reverse complement strand
TTTGTCAATCGATCAGAAAGATATTGCCCGATTGCCTGTTCGTGTTTCGACGGGCGCGGAATCGCCGCAATCGAGCCGAATTCGGCGAGCACGCCTTTCAAAATGTTTTGCATTGCAAACGCCTCCAAAATGAATAAAGCACTTCGCTTTGAAGTGCTTCTCAATTTATTGCTCATCATCATCTTGTTCTCAATCCGCAAACATTCCGCGGCGATACTGCCCGTTGTTCAGCGAAGACACCGCCTCGGCAATATCTGCAGTTTCAACTCCGTCCGGAATGTAGAGGAAAATTTTTTCAGAAATCTTGTCGGTGTAGCCGTCGGTGACGTAGCAAACGCCGTTGAGAAAATCGCAAATGCGAAGTTGCAACGCCGATTCGACATACTCATAATTGACAACCGCCGCGTTCTTTCCGAGAATATCCGCCGCGATCACTTCCGCCTGATCGTATTTCGTCGGCGTGTAGACTTTTACATCGAGCTCGCGCGCTTTGTTTTCAATCACTGTCAAAGGCGGGCGCACTGCAGTTGCGTTGTTGAATTTCACGCCGCCGCCGTATCCGAATCCGGCTCCGCCGACCGCTTGCGCCGCGCCGACGCCTTCCGAAATTGCTTCCGCTGTGCCCGTGACGGCTGCAGAATTATTCGCGGAAGCCTCGATTTTCGCCGACTCTTTCGACATCGTTTCGGTCTTCTTCACTTCGGTTTTGTCGACTTCTTCTTCAGGCTCCGGATCGATCGGCATTATGATGTCTGTAATTTTCTTCAGCCATTCCATATATGTCGTCCTTTCAAAACTTTCTCAATCGATGGAGCGAGTATAACACAGCATTTTTTGAAATGCAATACTTTTTTTCATTTTTGTTTCATTTTTTTCACCGGTCGGAAAGAATTTCGAGAACCTTCATTGCCGTATCGAGTCGTTTGTTTTCGACGAGGCGAACGCGGAGCAAATTATTCGCCGTCAACAACTGAATTCGGTTTTTGAAAATGTGCAGCAATTTGATCAATCCGCGCGATTTGAAGTCGCCGACGAATTGAAATTCCAATTGCTCGCCGCGCTCCGTCAATGAACTCACGCCGATTTTTTTCGACAGGAATTTCAAGCGCGCTATCGCCAAAAGATTGATCACCGGTGCGGGAGGCTCGCCGAAGCGATCGATCAGCTCGTCAAACAGCTCCGCGAGTTCTTCGTCCGAATCCGCCGCCGCCACGCGCTGATATATTTCAATTTTGTGCATTGCGTCCGTGATGTATTCGTCCGGAATGTACGCTTCGATTTGCAGATTGATTGTCGGATCGTCCGGTTTCTTCGGCGGAATTTTTTTCTGCAGTCGATTGACGGCTTCTTCCAACAGTTGGCAATACATTTCAAACCCGACGCTCGCGATATGCCCGTGCTGTTGAGAGCCGAGCAAATTCCCCGCGCCGCGTATTTCCAAATCACGCATCGCGATCTTAAAGCCCGCGCCGAGTTGCGCGAACTCTTTCATTGCGTGCAATCGCTTTTCTGCCGATTCGGTCAGAATTTTATCCGCGCGGTAGACGAAATAAGCAAACGCCATTCGATGCGAGCGTCCGACGCGCCCTCGGATTTGATACAGTTGCGCGAGTCCGAAACGATCCGCATTCCAAACGATCATCGTGTTCGCATTCGCCACGTTCAGTCCGTTTTCGATGATGCTCGTCGCCAGCAATACGTCAAACGCGCCTTCGTAAAAATCCATCATCACCTGCTCAAGAAATTCATCCGCCATTTGAGCGTGCGCGGTTTGTATCCGAGCTTCGGGAACAAGTTCTTCGAGATGCGCGCGCATTCTGTCAATCGTTTCAATCCGATTGTAGACGAAAAAAACCTGCCCGCCGCGCCGGAGCTCGCGTCGAATTGCCTCGGCGATTATGCCGTCGTCACTTTCGATCACATACGTTTGCACCGGAAATCGCTCCTGCGGCGGCGTTTCGATCACGCTCATATCCCGCGCTCCGACCAGTGACATATGCAATGTGCGCGGGATCGGCGTTGCAGACAGTGAGAGAACGTCAATGCCTGCCGCCAAGTCGCGGATTTTTTCCTTCTGCTTTACGCCGAACCGCTGTTCCTCGTCGATTATTATCAGCCCCAAATCTTTGAACTCGATTTTGGAATTTAGAATCGCGTGCGTGCCAATCAGTATGTCAATCTGCCCCGCGCGAACTTTCTGCATTGTGAGCCGCTGTTCCTTCGGCGTCCGAAATCTGCAAATCACGTCGACAACCGGCAGAAATCC
>CALGGX010000244.1 GCA_937916025.1 uncultured Selenomonadales bacterium | reverse complement strand
CCGTTGCGAAAATCCGAAGCCCGAGAATTTTTTCGAGCCGACGCGTGGGATTGAGCGGCGCGACTTCGATCAATTCTTCCGCGCGGTGCTCGCGAATGTATTCGAGCCGGGCGTTCAGCTGTCGATGGATGGAAACGTCCGAGTACAGACTGCCGAAGACGCTCACGACTGCCGTCAACACGATTGCAATCACAACGCGCGAATTCAGTCGTTCCAATCCGAGTTCGGCGATTGCTTTCGTCGACGCGATTAACAAAAAGATTGCCGACATGAAACATGATCGGAGCGGAAATTCCGGCGAGAAGAGCATCGTCAGCGGCACGAGCAAACCCGCAATCGAGAAGAGCAACATCATGCGATCGCCGCGCGGATTTTTCATCAATGCAATCGCAATCGGAACGAGCAGGATCACTTCGCCGCCGAGCACTTCAAAAAACGGTGCGAGATGCGAGACGATCACCTCGCCGGACATTTCAAAATTCGGATGGCTCAATTGCAATCGATTGAAATTGCCGGGCGCGAAGATCAATAATGCAAATCCGACCGCGAAGCTCAATATTGCTCCGAACTCCGCCGCGCGGATTTTTTTTTGCCGAAGAATGATCAGCGCGATTGCAATCAAAAATGTCACGAATCCGCCTGCTTCATTCGACCAACCCGCGAGGAAAGACAATGCGTAATTCGTAATGCGTAATGCGTAATTGGAAGGCGCGAGCGGTTGTTGCATTAAGTATATGAACAGCAACTGAAGCACGGACATCCAGAGATAATTGCAGGAACCGGTGAGCCATTGCATGGTGCTGATCCATTCCGGCACGGCAATCCACATTCCGAGCGCGATCCACAGCAGAATTCGGCTCGGCAATTTCACTTCCGCAAGCCGCGCGATCAACACAATCAGCAACGCAAACATCAGAGTGTTGAGCACATTGAAAATGTCTTTGCCGAGCCAAACAAAGAGTTGGATCAGCAAATGCGCGGGAGTTCTGCCGCCCCACGTCATGTAATGCGAGATTTGCGAGTCGATCAACTTGCCGAAAGAGTCGACGCGCTCGACACTTGCACTCGTACCCTCGAGAATGTTGCCGACGCCGGAACCATCCCACACGAACGCGTAAGAATAATCGTCCGCCGCGAGCGGCATCAGACAATTCCGAGCGAAAAAGATTATGACGATGATCGCGAATGTCTTTTTCATTTCGGCTCCTCCGCGACGATGTTTTTCAAGCCGTAATAATTGGCAACGGCGCGATTGTAATAGGCGTTGGGATTTTGATTGAGCCCCCAGACATGCGAGCCGAATTCGGCGGAGACGTAATGATTGAGCACGCGATCGCCGAGGATTGCATCAAGCGTCGGATCGAAATGCATCGGCGGCAATTCGATCGTCTCCGCGCCGCGTTGAGATTCAATCAATCGAAACTGTTCCTTCAGCTGAAGCTCGAGTTGCCGGTCGGCAAAAAGACTCGCGAGCATGCCGATTGAGATCACGACGGCGATCGGTTTTGCGAGCTTCGGCAATGCAATCGTGTCGAGCGCGGCGGTCGAAGCAATCAGCAAAAAGATCGGCGAGGCAAATCCGGCGTAATCTTTGAAGACCGGCGAGATCATCATGACGGTCGGGATCAACAGTGCGGCAACGATGAACGGCGCGATCGAGCGGAGTTTTTTCGGCGCGAAGACAATCGGCAAAAACAAAAATGCTTCGCGTCCGATGATTTGCAGGAGAGTCTCGAAGTGCTCGAGCAGAATGTTCGGCATCAATCGAAAGCCGTCGGGATAAAGATGATGCATGCGCTCGAAATTGCCCGGCGCGAGAACCATGATTGCGAGTCCGAGCAACGCGAAGGCGATTCCGATCAATCGGCGCGGTTTTCTGTTCCGATCCGGCAGAGTAAAGTACGCGGCGAGCAGAATTGAGACGCCCGCGCCCGCTTCATTCGACCATCCCGCGAGGAAAGACAATGAGAAATGCATAAT
>CALGGX010000243.1 GCA_937916025.1 uncultured Selenomonadales bacterium | reverse complement strand
GCTCGCGAAGTATTATGCGATGGTCGAGTATCTCGTTACGGACGGCTTGCGCGGCGAGCCGACGGCGGCTCCGATTATCGTCTCCGTGTATCGGACGTACGTCAATGAGCCGGAGGAATTCAAAAAAATTCTTGCCGAAGCCGAGCATCAGTGTCGCCAAAAGGTTTTCGAGTTTGATACGCATGAAGTGATTAAGATGGTCGAGGCTTCCGTCAAACTCAACACGCTCGAAAACATCGGCGAAGCAGTCAATGAACTGTCGAAATTACTGCAGAATTACGCGAAAGCGCGCGGTGTCGACGACAGCGATAAATCGCGAGACGCGGCGGCAATTGCAAAACGGATCAATGTGATCGACGGACTTCGACGCGGGCGGCAGAGTGATTCGGCTACTCCGAAGGAAGTATTTCTCGTCAGGCTTTGCAAGCATGATCCCGAAAAATTCAACGCGCTGTTGGCAGAAGCAAACAAAGCCCTCGGCATTGCAACCGTCATGCCGTCACGTGAAAAACTCAAGACAGTACTCATGGCGAATTTTCCGGGCGGATTCAAATTCCATTCTTCGACTGCAAGGAAACTGTTTCGTCATTATGCGGATGAAGAAGACGAGTTGCGTGACATCACCGATGAACAATTGATCGACGCCTTGAAAGAGATCACCGTCGAATTCGGCGATAAATTGTTCCTGCCGTTGAACGAACGGCAAAGTCTGCTAATGCAGGAAATACAAGCCGTCGTGACGGGGCTGCTCGAACAGGGTTACACTTGCATTTATGCCGAAAAGATTTTCGAGCGATATGCCGATCAATTGTCCGAAGTGCTGAACATCAACAACGCGACCGATTTGATGTCGCGAATGGGCTGGGAGAAAAACATCATCTCGCGCGGCAATCCGGATATGATTTCCGACATTCAGAGATTGTTCCGCAACGAAATGCGGCAGATATCGCTTGAGGAACTCGCGCGGGTATTTTGGTTCATTCCGCTCGACAAACTTAAAGCCGCCTTGAATACCGCGCCGCATGTCATTTGCGTCAACCCGAATATATACATGGATTTGGACGTGTTTCCGATCGACAGGGCGAGCCTGCCGAAAATCGAGGCATTGTTGAAGCACGTTTTGCAATTCGGTCAGACGATCTCGCTCGAAGAGTGTCGAAAGATCATCTGCCGAACGTTTCCGGAGATCGAAGCGGCGACTTCGGAGTTTTCATCGCAAGGCTTCGGCGGAGCATTGCGCGGACTTTTCGGCAATAAGTTTTCTTTCAATCGCAACACGATCAGCTTGGCGAGCGAAATTGTAAGCAAACGGCAGTTGTTCATCGAATATTGCAGCGAGCACGAGCGTTTCACGCTTGAAGAGTTGCAGGCATTTGCCGAAGAGATCAATTCGCAAATCGAATTCAAAAGCGTCCGCCGCGTTTCGATTCGCATCAGTTCCAATCAATTTCTTCATCGCGATAAAATCAAATTCGACACTGCGGCGATTGATGCCGTGCTCGACGGTCTGATTGAAGATTGCAGATCGATTAAGAGTTTGGCGACGCATTTTCATCAATTTCCGCCGCTTGAAAATCTCGAATGGAATGAGTACATTCTCGAAAGTTATCTCTACTGCTTCAGCGATAAATTTGAGCTGATCAATTCCGTGTTCTCGAAAATCAGTTGGGGCGGCGCGGCGGGGCGCAAGGAGTTGCATCTGGTGTTTGAAGACGTGGCTGAACGGATTTTGGCGAAATCGGATCGTTGGCACGATCGGGAGTCGGCACTTGATCTGCTTGTCAGCGAGAAGATATTGTTGCGGCGCGCCTTCAAAGACATCGATGAAGTGATCCGACGGCTCCGCGCGGAGTTTGATTGATCCTTTCAAAAAAAATCGGAGGTAAAAACAATGTCAATTTTGATTTGCGGCGGCGCGGGCTATATCGGCTCGCACGCCGTTCATTCTTTTATTGACGCCGGTGAAAACGTCATCGTCGTCGACAGTCTTGAAACGGGGCATCCGGAAGCGATACATCCGGCGGCGAAGTTTTATCACGGCGACATTCGTTCTGCCGAGACGCTCGATCAAATCTTCAACGAAAACTCAATTGAAGCCGTCATTCATTTCGCGGCAGTTTCGCTCGTCGGAGAGAGCGTCAAACAGCCGCTGTATTATTTCAACAACAATGTCGGCGGAATGCAATCGCTTTTGGAAGCAATGAAGCGTCACGGCGTCAACAAAATCGTCTTCTCGTCGAGCGCGGCAGTCTACGGCGAGCCGACAAAAGTGCCGATCGAAGAAACCGATCCGACACAACCGACAAGTCCGTACGGCGAGACGAAGTTGATGATGGAAAAGATGATGCATTGGGTGAGCCGCGCGGACGGAATCAATTTCGTATCGCTCCGATATTTCAATGCGGCGGGCGCAATCGAAGACGGCTCAATCGGAGAAGCGCATATGCATGAAACGCATTTGATCCCGTTGATCCTGCAGGTGCCGCTCGGCAAACGCGAGGCGATTACGATCTTCGGCGATGATTATCCTACGAAAGACGGCACGGGCATTCGAGATTACATTCATGTGCTCGATCTGGCGGACGCGCATCTTCGCGCGCTGAATTATCTCCGCGCGGGCGGCGCGAGCGATATTTTCAATCTCGGGAGCGGTGCGGGCTTTTCTGTCAAAGAGATGATCAAAGCCGCCGAGCATGTCACCGGGCAATCGATTAATACGAAACTCGGAGCCCGGCGCGCGGGCGATCCGGCAATTTTGATTGCGTCGAGCGCAAAGGCGCGGCGTGTTTTGACTTGGGAGCCGAAGTTTGATGATGTCGAAAAGATCATTGCAGACGCTTGGACATGGCATCGGACGCATCCCAATTTTTTTAACGGCTGATCGGAGGCTTGCCATGGAATTGAAAATCGGATTGCGCAACGAAGTCGACGGCTTGTCGACAGAAGAGACTTCGGCGATTGCAATGAAGAGCGGCAGTTTGAAAGTGCTGGCAACGCCGTCAATGATCGCGTTGATGGAGCGGGCGGCTTCGGAGCTCGTCGACGCTTGCCTGCCGCCGGAGCAAACGAGCGTCGGCATTTCACTCAACGTCAAGCACACGGCGGCGACACCAATTGGATTGAAACTCCGCGCGGAAGCGATTGTCTCTTCAATCGACGGACGAAAACTCGGCTTTGAAGTTCGCGCTTTCGACGAGCGCGGCGAGATCGGAAACGGCACGCATGAACGATTCATCGTCAATCGCGAAAAATTTCAATCGAAAGCGGACAGAAAGGTGTAAACATTACGGCATATCTTACCAATCGATACGAATATGTGGCGGTCAACGGTACGTCGGACGGCGATAACATTTACAATTCGACGGGAGCGGATCACGCGACGATTACCGTCGGCGAAGGCGACGACTCGATTCATAATTGTGGCGAGACGATTGTGATTCGCCCGGGCTCGGGCAACAATCTCGTGCAGATTTACGGCGACAATTACATGGAGTTTTATCTCGACGAGAGCGACGGCTTGACGGCAGTCGGAAGAGAGATCGAATACGATGCGAATGTTGACAGCTGCGTCGGAGTGGGCACGGCGACGCTCGAGTCGGACGACGATGCGGGTGATGTGTCGATTTGGCTTAACGGTGCGGACGGCAAACATTACGACGGGATCACGGTGCTCGATGCAGATGATGTTCGCGGCGCGGCAATTCTTGCGGGGAATGATGCTGAAAAACAAATTTACGGCGGCGAGGGCGGCAATTCGCTGTGGGGCGGCGCGGGCACCGAGGCTGATACGATGCATGGCGGCGACGGGCGAAACATGTATTTTTATTTGTACGGCAACGGCAACGATGTTGTGACGGACGCCAACGACGACGTAATCAATCTGCTTAATATCGGGCTCGAGGAAATTAATTTCGCCGATATAAGTATGAGTGCCGAGTCAATCGGAATGGGCTTCAATGATGGCGGTTCGATTGTCGTGAATAACTCGGCTGACGTGATTTTTCAATTGAAGAACGGGGTCGGATTTAAAGCCGATCGACAATCGGGAGGATGGAAATTCGCTTGAAAGTGCTCGTATTATTGCCGCTGATCGGCATTTTGATATTGACAAGTGCGTGCGGTTTGCTCGAAAAACAATTGATCGTAAAAGCCGAAGACGGTACGGTGATCAAAACCGTCGCGGCAAAGCCCGGGCTCGAATTGAAGCTCAATTTTATTCACTCGGTGCAGAAAACGCCGGTTGAGGAAGAACTCGAGCTCGACGGCAGCGAATGGATCGTCCGGCGAACCCGATACAAATCGCAGGGAGTCGGTTTGCCGTTCATGGAATCGGACGGATTTTTTCATCGCGAAGGCGAATATTTCGTGATGGACGACATGGATCGGCGAATCGATCGATTGAGTTTGCGGACGGGCGTCGGAACCCGATTGACGATCGAACTCGAAGGAGAAGAAATAAAACTTTTCGAGCGATTTGAGCCCGGCACTCGAATTGATTTTTTGATCGAATGAAGGCTGAAAAATTTTTCGTTTCAAGCGGCAAATTGACTGAAAATTTTAATTGACAGCTGAAATTAATTGTTGTAAGATTAAAACCGGCTTAAGGATCGATTAAAAGATTTTTAAGCGGAGCGTTAAACAGAGTTCAGTGTTACATAGGGAGGTATTTACACAATGGCTGTCAAAGTAGCTATCAATGGTTTCGGACGTATCGGTCGCCTCGCATTCCGTCAGATGTTCGACGCGGAAGGCTATGAAGTCGTTGCAATCAACGATCTCACCAGCCCGAAGATGCTTGCTCACCTTCTCAAGTATGACACCGCACAGGGCGGTTTCTGCGGCAAGATCGGCGAAGGCAAACATACCGTCGAAGCAAAAGAGAACTCGATCGTCGTTGACGGCAAAGAGATCATCATCTACGCAATCAAAGACGCAAAAGAAATTCCTTGGGGCAAACATGAAGTCGACGTCGTCCTCGAATGCACCGGTTTCTATACCAGCAAAGACAAAGCTTCCGCACACCTCGAAGCGGGCGCAAAGAAAGTCGTCATCTCTGCTCCGGCAGGCAATGACCTCCCGACAATCGTTTACAACGTCAATCACAAGACCCTCACCCCGGACGTGAAAGTCCTTTCGGCAGCTTCCTGCACGACCAACTGTCTCGCTCCGATGACTGCAGCTCTCCACAAACTCGCTCCGATCCAGAGCGGCATCATGGCAACGATCCATGCATACACCGGCGATCAAATGATCCTCGACGGTCCGCAGCGTAAAGGCGATCTCCGTCGCAGCCGTGCAGGCGCATGCAACATCGTTCCGAACAGCACCGGCGCAGCAAAAGCAATCGGTCTTGTCATCCCCGAGCTCAAAGGCAAACTGATCGGCGCGGCACAGCGCGTTCCGACCCCGACCGGCTCCACCACCCTCCTCTTTGCGGTTGTCAAAGGCGAAGTCACGAAAGAAGCCATCAATGATGCAATGAAGGCAGCAGCAAACGAGTCCTTCGGCTACAACGACGAAGAGATCGTTTCCAGCGACATCATCGGCATGAAATACGGCTCGCTCTTCGATGCAACGCAGACGATGGTCAGCCCGATCGGCGACGGCAACACTCTCGTTCAGGTTGTCAGCTGGTACGACAACGAAAACTCCTACACCAGCCAGATGGTTCGCACCATCAAATACTTCGCAGAGTTGAAGTAATCCAATCTCGGCATCAAAAAATTGAATAGATCATGACTCTTGCGGTCCGGCTCTTCATCAATGTTGGGCCGGATCGTTTTTGATTGTAAGTCGACAACGGATTCGTCGGCGTCAATTGCGGCAGGGACGTTGCACATTTCGTTTCAAGTATTAAGGAGGCTCGTTTTATGAACAAAAAGAACATCAAAGACATCAACGTTAACGGCAAAAAGGTGTTCGTCCGCGTCGACTTCAACGTGCCGATGGATGAAAATCAAAACATCACCAACACCACCCGCATCGAAAAAACTCTCCCGACGATCAATTATCTGCTCGACAACGGTGCGGCAGTCATTCTCGCCTGCCATGTCGGACGTCCGACCGAAGCTCGCGAGCCGAAGTTCTCGACCAAACCGATCGCGGCAAAACTTTCCGAGTTCCTCGGCAAAGAAGTGAAATGGGCTGAAGACTGCATCGGCGAGCCGGCAGAAAAGGCAGCCGCCGAACTCAAACCGGGCGAAGTTCTTTTGCTCGAGAACCTCCGCTATCACAAAGAAGAGAAGAAAAACAAACCGGCATTTGCGAAAAAACTCGCGGCACTCGCGGATATTGCGGTCGACGATGCATTCGGCGTTGCACATCGCGCGCATGCTTCCAATGTCGGCATTACGCATTATCTCGAGACGGCGTCCGGCTTCCTGATGGAAAAAGAGATCAACTACATCGGCAAGACGCTCGAAGCTCCGGCTCGTCCGTTCGTGGCAATCATCGGCGGCTCGAAAGTTTCCGATAAGATCGGCGTTATCAAGAACCTGCTGAACAACGCTGCCAAGGTTTTGATCGGTGGCGGTATGGCCAACACCTTCTTCGCTGCCCAGGGTTATGAAATGGCTGATTCCCTCGTTCAGGAAGAAGCGATCGAAACCGCAAAAGAGATCCTCGCTGCCGGTT
>CALGGX010000242.1 GCA_937916025.1 uncultured Selenomonadales bacterium | reverse complement strand
TCGGTCAAGCGTTCCTCGAACTGCACCCGACTAAATACGCCGAAGAACTCGTTAAGCGCATGGAAAAGAGCGGCGCGAAGGCTTATCTCGTCAACACCGGCTGGAACGGCACGGGCAAGCGCATTTCGATCAAAGACACGCGCGGCATTATCGATGCGATCCTCGGCGGCGCGATTTTGAAAGCTCCGACCAAGAAGATTCCGATCTTCAATCTCGAAGTTCCGACCGAGCTCGAGGGCGTTGCCACCAACATTCTCGATCCGAAGGATACGTACGGCGATCCGGCAGAGTGGGAGCGCAGAGCAAAAGACCTCGCGGCGCGCTTCATCAAGAACTTCAAAAAGTACGAGTACAATGCGGCAGGCAAAGCTCTCGTCCCGGCAGGTCCGCAACTCTGATCTTTCAATCCGAACGAGCAAATCAAGTCGACATAAAAAAATCGGCGGTCACTTCGGTGATCGCCTTTTCATTTCGGAGAAAAATTAAAATCAATCGCCTGTTTCGGGCATTGCGCGGCGCATTTTTTACAACGAATGCACTCGATTGAATTGCCGCATTTGGTCGGATCAACCGCCATCGGACATGTCGAGCGGCAACGTCCGCAATTGACGCATTTCGTCTCGTCGAATTGCAATCGAAAGAAACTTCGGCTGTTGAGGAGTCCGTAAATCGCGCCGAGCGGACACAATACTCTGCAGAAAAATCTTTCGACGCAAACGCTTCCGACAATCACAATTAAAAGCACTGCGATTTTCAATGCAAACAATTTACCGAGCACCGCGCGGAATTCCGGATGCGTGATCAACATCGGAATGCCCGCTTCGAGCGTTCCTGCAGGGCAAATGTACTCGCAAAACGCCGGTGCGCCTATACCCGCGTAATTCGTCACGGCAATCGGCATTATCAACACGAACACGATCAGCACGACGTATTTTGCATAATTCGCTCCGCGCGGCAGAGTGAATTTTTTTGTCGGGATTTTGAAAAGCAGTTCCTGAAACAATCCGAACGGGCAGAGATATCCGCAAACGACTCGCCCGATCAGCAATCCGATCAAAATGACGACGCCGGTTGCATAAAAACTGATGCTGAAGTTCATCGAGCCGCCGATTGCCTGAATTGCGCCGATCGGACATGCCAAAACCGCCGCCGGACATGACCAACAATTCAGCCCCGGCGCGCAGATGTTTTTCAACGCGCCTTTGTACAGCCTCCCGTCAATCAAATTCGACAGCAGAGGATTTGTCAGCGCGAGCGTCGTCAACTGTATCAATCGCCGTTTCGACAAGCCGATCAACCGAGCCCGATGCATTCAAGACAAATCCGCGCGGCTTTGGAGAAAATCATCGACGGTTCGCCGCGAAAAATTCCATATCCGATCATTGCAAGCGTGCTCAAGCCGATCAATGCGCGTTCAATCACCGAGATATTCCTCGACAAAGTCTTTGTAACCGTCAACGTCCGCGCCGACAATCGGCTCGCCGACGATATTGCCGTTGCTGTCGCGGATGATCAGCTCGGCGCCGGGAAGCTCGCGGCGGAGGATCTCTCCCTCAGCCGCGCCGCCTGGCTCAACTGGGAAAAGCAGCTGGGGCTCAGTCTCCTGCCCGCCGGGGATCTCTTCCAGGTCCTCCGCGCCGTCAAGAGCGAGGAGGAGATCACCTCCATGATCGCCGCCCAGCGCATCAGCGAGCAGGCGCTGGAGGAGGTGCTGCGCATCATCCGCCCCGGCATGACCGAGCGGGAGG
>CALGGX010000241.1 GCA_937916025.1 uncultured Selenomonadales bacterium | reverse complement strand
GTCGTCGCGCCCGCCGCAAGGATCAAGTAGTCGTACGGAACCTCGCCGTGATTTGTCAAAAGCACGTTGCGTGCCTGATCGACGCCCTCGGCCTTTGCCATGAACAGATCGACATTTTTGTTATCGCGGAAAAACGCCCGAATCGGATATGCGATTTCATCAGTCGACAACACCGACGTCGATACCTGATACAGCAACGGCTGAAAAAGATGAAAATTGTGGCGATCGACGATCGTGATGTCAACGTTCTCTTTCGCAAAGAGTTTTGCCAGCTTGACTCCGCCGAAGCCGCCGCCGACGATCACTATTCTCGGTTTGCCGTTTGCCATGATTTACACGCCTCCCAAAAATTATGTTTGGAGTTATAAACTGAACTTGCAAAAATGCAATTTACCTTTGATTGGAATCAATCGGCAAGCTCATTGAACTCTTGTTGAGAAGAATGATAACATCATTTGAGAAAAATGCAATAGCGAGATCAAAACATTTTTGCGTCGACGGAGCGGACAAATTTTAATATCGCATACTGCCGCCGAAGTTTCGCGAAGGCGTTTTTTATCGTTGACGTATCGCCGTGAATTATGCTATATTATCGGCGCATATGTTAATGTTGGAGGGATTGTTTTATGGCCATCAGTTTGGCAAAAGGACAAAAAATTGATCTGACGAAAACCAATCCGGGACTCAGCAAAATTCTGATCGGGCTCGGTTGGGATACCAACAAGTACGACGGCGGCAATGATTTCGATCTCGATGCGTCGGCGTTTATGCTCGGAGCAAACGGCAAGGCGACCGAAGACGCGGATTTTGTGTTCTACAATCAGCCGAAACATCCGTCGGGCTCGGTGGAAGCACTCGGCGATAATCGAACCGGCGCGGGCGAAGGCGACGACGAGCAGATTAAAATCGATTTGGCGAAAATTCCGGCTGAGATTTCGCGCATTGATTTTACCGTAACGATTTACGACGCGGACAAACGCCGGCAAAATTTTGGGCAGGTTAAAAATGCGTTCATTCGCGTGGTGAACGCTGAGACCGGCTCGGAAATTCTGCGCTACGATTTGGGCGAAAATTTTTCGGTCGAGACGGCGGTGGTCGTCAGCGAAATTTACCGCCACAACGGCGAATGGAAGTTCAGCGCGATTGGCAGCGGTTTCAGCGGCGGCTTAGCGGCTCTCTGCAGGAATTTCGGTGTCGAAGTCGACTAAAATTTCAGCGGCACTCGCAACGGGCGGGTGCTTTTTTTTTGCGTCCTTGCCAAGCGCAACTATTCGCGTAGTGAACACTGAGACCGGCTCGGAAATTCTGCGCTACGATTTGGGCGAAAATTTTTCGGTCGA
>CALGGX010000240.1 GCA_937916025.1 uncultured Selenomonadales bacterium | reverse complement strand
GCAGAGCGCGGTAACTTTTGCCGGTGCCGCTCGCTCCGACCAATGCGATCACGTCCAACTTTCTCACCGCCAATTGCTGAATTCAGTTCGCCGGATGATAAAACCGTTCGGCGTATCGATCTTCAATGGTGAAGTCGCCGAGATTTGTTACATAACGCGACGCGATCCCATGAAAATCGGAACCGCCGCCTTTCAGCAGGCTGTATTTCTCGGCAAAATCGGTGTAACGGGTGATATCTTCGGCTTTATGACACGGATAAAAAACTTCAATGGCATCAATGCCGCTTTGGCAGAGTTGTTCAACAAGCGCATCGTCGCCGATGAGTTTCGGATGTGCCAGACAAACCAATCCGCCCGCCTTGTGGATCAAATTGACAATCTCCTCGAGCGTCAACAGATATCTCGGAACGTATGCCGGACGTCCGCGCAAAAGCATTTTTTCAAAAGCGTCTCGAACAGTTTTGAAACTGCCGTTTTTGACGAGCGCGCGCGCAATATGCGAGCGTCCGATCGAACGACTCGTTCCCGCAATCTTCAGTACGTCCGCTTCGCGCAATTGAAAACCTTTCGACTGCAATTTTTTGACAATCTCCGAAAACCTCACCCAGCGCGCGTCCGTCAATTCATTCAGCTTGTCGAGCAATTTGCCGTTGTAAATGTCGATGTTATATCCGACGAGATGAACGTCTCGTTCGTGAGCGGCTTTGAGCTCGATGCCCGCAATCAATCGGATGCCTTTGCTCGGATACAGACCGTTTTCGTAGAGATGATGAAGTCCGTCGACGGTGTCGTGATCGGTAATCGCGAGATAATTCAGCGCGAGAATTTTCGCTGTCGCCAAAAGTTCCTCGGGCGAGAAACTTCCGTCCGAAAAAATTGTATGCGTGTGCAAGTCACTTGCCATTAATCTTTCCTCGCCAACAGCCGTAAATTGAAAACAAGGAGGGTATGAAGCGCGAGCCTTTCGGATGAGGAGACACGCGCCCTGTCTGATGAAAATGAATTAACGCGGTTCGACGATGAGTTTGATTGCAGTGCGTTCGCTGCCGTCGATCTCAATGTCGGTGAAGGCAGGAATGCAAATGAGATTGACACCGTGCGGTGCTACGAAGCCGCGAGCGATGGCCACTGCCTTGACCGCTTGGTTCAGCGCTCCGGCACCTATCGCCTGCATTTCTGCACTGCCGTTTTCGCGTATCACTCCGGCAAGAGCTCCGGCGACGGAATTGGGGTTTGATTTGGCTGACACCTTCAGGATTTCCATGACTGATCCTCCTCTCGTAATTGCATCAACATTGGTTATTGCTTCCACTGCTGCGGCTTCTTCTACAATTGTTATTCTGCTAATATTCTGCAGGTTTGATGAAATTCCTGCTTTTCAATCCATAGTATTTTTCACTCGACGATGCGCGGAAATAATTGTTCGGGTTTGCCGACGGCGTGCTCGGTCGGGAATTTTCCGAACGACGCAATCGAATCGAAGTTGCAATTGATCGAGATATCGAGCTTCAGTTGCTCGAAAATCTTACGCGCGGTCGAAGGCATGAACGGCGAGATCAGCACGGCGATTATTCTCAAACTCTCTGCAAGATTGTACAGTACATTTGACAATTCCTGCGCTTTCGACGGATCTTTTGCGAGTTTCCACGGCGCGGTTTCGTCGATGTATTTATTCGAGCGCGAGACGAACGCCCAGACATTTCTGATCGCCGAACTCAGCTCGATCCGATCCATCAGCAGTTGGAAGTTCTCGACAGTCGATTGCGCGTCCGACTTCAGCGACAGATCGATCGGCGACTCGCCCTCGGGAGCGTTGACGATTCCATGTTGGAATTTGCCGATCATGTTCAGCGTCCGATGCAGGAGATTGCCGAGATCGTTTGCGAGATCGGCGTTGATTCGGCTGATCAAAGCGTCGCGGCTGAAGGTACCGTCCTGCCCGAGCGTGATCTCGCGGAGCAGAAAATATCTCAACGCGTCTGCTCCGAACTCGTCAATCAGAAGCATCGGATCTACTACGTTGCCTTTCGACTTCGACATTTTCTCTTCGCCGATCACCAGCCAGCCGTGACCGTAGATCTGTTTCGGCAACGGCAGTCCGGCGGCGAGCAACATGCACGACCAAATGATCGAATGGAATCGGACAATTTCTTTTCCGACGAGATGAATGTCCGCCGGCCAGAATTTCTCGAAACGCTCCGCGTCGTGAATGAGCGGCGTGATGTAATTAATCACGGCGTCAAACCAGACGTAAATAACATGTTTGGGATCGTTCGGTACGGGGATGCCCCAATCGAAAGTCGTTCGCGAGACGCATAAATCCTCGAGCCCCTGCTTGATGAAATTGATCATCTCGTTGCGGCGCGAAGTCGGTACGATGAAGTCCGGATTGTCTTCGATATGTTTCAGGATTCGGTCGGCGTATTTCGACATGCGGAAGAAGTAGGCTTCTTCGGAGACTTTTTCGACGGGACGATGGCAATCGGGGCAACAGCCGTGCTCGTCAAGATCGCGCTCGAGCCAATAACTCTCGCATGGCGTGCAATACAAGCCGGAATAAGTGCCTTTGTAAATGTCGCCGTTTGCTTGCAACTTCGAGAAAAATTCCTGCACGACTTTTTCATGCCGAGCTTCGGAAGTGCGGATGAAGTCGTCGTAAGAAATGTCGAGTCGCTTCCACAATTCACGAAACGAGTCGACGATCGGATCGATGTACTCGAGCGGCTTTTGATTGTGAGATTGCGCGGCGCGCTGAAGTTTTTGCCCGTGCTCGTCACTTCCGGTCAAGAAAAAGACTTCATTTCCGGCGAGGCGTTTGTATCGTGCAATCGTATCGGCGATCGTCGTGCAATACGCATGTCCGATGTGCAGTTTTTGACTCGGATAATAGATTGGCGTTGTGATATAAAAAGTTTTTTCCATTCATTGACCTCCGATAATAAAAAATAAAATTAGCTCCCATCCGCTCTTTTAATTTTATTGATTGGAAAGAGCTTTCGCTTTGTCGAAGTCGGTTTGTGCCTTCGCCGTCTCGCCGAGGGCTTGGTAAGCAATGCCGCGATTGTTGTATGCCATCGCATATTTCGGATCGAGCTCTATAGCCTTCGTGTAATCGGCAATCGCGTGAGCATACTCTTGGAGATTGTAATATGCCCACCCGCGATTATTGTACGCCGACGAACTGCTTGGATCATATTCGATCGTTTTGTCGTAGTCAGCTATCGACCGATCATATTCTTTGAGGCGTAGGTAAACCAAGCCGCGATTGTAGTATGCCGGCGCACATTTTGGATTAAGTGTCAGTGCTTTATTTAAGTCCTCCAAGGCAAGGTTGTATTCTTCCAAATCAATGTGAGCCCAACTGCGATTGCTGTACGCTACCGCAAATTTCGGAGCAATCTTGATTGCTTTGTCAAAATCAATGATTGCACGATGGTACTCTCGAAGATTATTATAGGAAAGACCACGATTGTTGTACGCCATCGCGTCATTCGGATTAAGTTCGATCGCCTTGGTATAATCCGCGACCGATTGACTGTATTCCTTCAGTTCATTATAAGAATAGCCCCGACCAAAGTACGCCGTCGACAGCAATGGATCAAGTTTGATTGCTTCATCATAAGCG
Organism: uncultured Selenomonadales bacterium; assembly: GCA_937916025.1. Next base: position 433 of record CALGGX010000240.1, on the reverse strand, counting down.
GCGATTGCCTCTCGATACTTTTTCTGATCGCGGCGGAGCCGATTACCTTCCTCGAGCTTCTGAATCGCCGTGAATCCTTCGTCCGCCTGACGGAATTTCTGTTCGAGCTCCTGTCGAGCTTGCTCACTCGTCGCCGTCTCGCTCTGCTTTTTGAGCCGCGCTATTTCTTCATCCTGCTCCGCGAGTTTCCGACGGAGTTCTTTGTTCTGTTCGACGAGATCAAGTCGATCCGATGCATCTTTTTTCAGCCATTGATCGATATCCGCCGTGTCGATGTTCACTCGCACCGTCACTATGTATTTGATCGTCTTGGCGTCGAGCATGTCGGCTTTGACATCAACGTCAAGCACTTTGATGATTCCGGCAGTCATCGTCTGAATGACATCCTCGGTGAGCTCAAAATTCTTGACAGTCGAATGGCTGCGGATAAAGA
>CALGGX010000239.1 GCA_937916025.1 uncultured Selenomonadales bacterium | reverse complement strand
GTACACTCACAAGCCGCTGCTGTTTTTGACGCGAGACACTCAACAATTCACCGAGATCGGCGGCGAGCTGATGAAGGTGCTCTACCGTGCGGACGGCAGAGACCACAAAGCGATCGCAAAATTCATCGACGAAGTTTTGATCAAAAAGCGCGACTCGATGGCGGGCATTCGACGGAAATTCTTTGACGCGAATTTGAATTATGTCAAACGAAACGGCATGCTCGCCTCGGAATATATTTTTCATGCAATCAATCAGGAATTTGGAGGTAATTGAATGGGAACGACAGCATTGGTTGTGGCGGCAGGCAAAGGTCAGCGCACACGTCAGGACATTCCGAAGCAATTCATCAACGTGTATGACAAACCGATCGTCATCTACACGCTCGAGAACTTTCAGAAGCATCCGGAGGTTGACGGCATCGTCGTCGTTTGCCTCGACGGTTGGCAAGACATTCTTCGCGCTTACGCCCGGCAATACGACATCACGAAGCTCAAAAAAATTGTCAACGGCGGAAATTCCGTGCAGGAGTCTCTGCGCAACGGCGTTTTCGCGCTCGAAGACATTTGCTCCGAAGACGACATCGTCATCATTCACGACGGCATTCGCCCGCTGATTGAAGAAGCCGTTCTTTCGGATGTGATCGCGACATGCCAAAAACATGGCAACGGCGTCACTTCATTGCCGTATAACGAGCAGATATTCAAACGCAAGGACGATATTTGCACCAATGAATATGTTCCGCGCGAGACACTTCGTCGGGTGCAGACTCCGCAAGCGTACAAATTCGGCAAATTGCATTGGGCGTACAAAACGGCGTTTGAAAAAGAAATCGGCATTTACGGCTCGTCATACACGAACACGATGATGGTCGATCTCGGCGAGACGCTTTACTTCGCCGCCGGCTCCGAGCGCAACATCAAAATTACGACGGTCGAGGACATTGAATTGTTCAAAGCGTTTTTGAGTCTCAAGCGCGATTCATGGTTGAAGTGAGGTATTTGCATGTATATCGGCAATCGGCAATACGTTGAAGATGTCGAGCGAATTGCGGCACTTGATCTGCCGTGGGAAAAGCTCGGCGGCAAAAAAATTCTGTTGACGGGCGCGACGGGAATGATCGGCACGACGCTCGTCGACGTTCTGATGAAAAAAAATCTCGATTCCGATCTCGGCGCAAAAATTTTCGCCGCCGGACGCAAAATCCAATCGGCAAAAGAGAGATTCGGAGAATACTTCGGCAATGAAAATTTCGAGTTTCTGCCGCTCGACGTGAATGCGATCAATGTCGACGAGTTGCTCGATCGGAAATTCGATTACATCATTCATGCGGCGAGCAACACTCACCCGGTGCAGTACGCGACCGATCCCGTCGGTTCGATCATGTCAAACATTCTCGGCACTTACAATCTGCTCGAGCTCGGACGGCGTTCGGAGCTCGATCGCTTCGTGTTCGTTTCGAGCGTCGAGATTTACGGGCAGGCGCGCGGCGACGACGTCTTTGACGAAAAATATTGCGGTTATATAGATTGCAATACGCTCCGCGCGGGCTATCCCGAGGGCAAACGCGCCGGCGAAACTCTCTGCAATGCTTATATCTCGAAATTCGGCATGGACGTCGTGATTCCGCGTTTGAGTCGCTGCTACGGCTCGACGATGCGGCTCGACGATTCCAAAGCCATGTCGCAATTCATAATGAATGGCGTCAAGCGAGAGGACATTGTTTTGAAGAGCGAAGGCTTGCCGCAATTCTCGTATTGCTACTCGTCGGATGCGGTCGGCGGATTGTTGTATTGCCTGTTGCTCGGCGAATGCGGCGGCGCATACAACGTGGCGGACTCGAGCGAGATCATGTCGTTGCGGCAAATCGCCGAATACATTGCCGAAATTTCCGGGCGCAAAGTCGTGTTTGAAATTCCGGACGCGGTTCAATCGGCAGGCTTCTCGAAAGTCGTCAAGGGCGTGATGTCGAATGAAAAACTCCGCGCGCTCGGCTGGACGCCTTTTGACGATACCAAATCCGGCGTGAAAAAGACGATTGAAATTCTCCGCGAGATTGCATGACAAAAAAATTTGCCTTTGATCTCGACGGCACCGTGACGACGGTCGAGACACTGCCGCTGTTGGCGAGAGAACTCGGACTGTCAAAAGAAATGAAACGATTGACGGACGCGACTCTTGTCGGCGAAATTCCTTTCGAGCAGTCGTTTCGACTTCGTCACGGAATGTTGAAAAGCATCCCGCTCGAACGCATTTGCGAGATCATGTCGAAAGTTCCGCTCGATCCGGCGATTGAAAAATTCATTCGCGGGCATCGGGAGCAATGCGCGCTCGTCACCGGCAATTTGGATTGTTGGATCGCGCCGATCTCGGTAAAACTCGGCTGTGAAACATTTTCATCGACGCTCGACGCGAAAGGACGATTGATTGTGCTCGACAAAAGTTCGGCAATAAAAAAATTGCGGACAAGTGCCGACAGAGTGATCGCAATCGGCGAGAGCTTTAACGACATTTCGATGATGAAGGCGGCGGATATTTCGATCGCATACGGCGGAGTTCATCGTCCGATCGACGCGGCGGTTGCGATTGCGGATTTCATTGCATTCGACGGCGTTTCACTCTGCCGAATGTTGAAAGCACTGTAATTTTCTGCATCTGCCATGAACAGGCGGGATTTTAATTTTTTTTTGAGGTGAAATATTTGAAGGCGTTAATTTTAAATTCCGGATTGGGAACTCGAATGGGCGTGCTTGCCGCCGAGCAACCGAAATGCATGACAGAAATTTCGAGTCGCGAGACGATTTTGAGTCGACAACTCCGACAGCTCGTCGAGCTTGAGATCACCGACATCGTCATTACGATCGGACCGTTTGAAGACATTTTGATCGGCTACGTCAAGAGTCTCGAATTGCCGATCAATGTAAAATTCGTCAACAATGCCGACTTCCGCGAGACGAATTACATCTATTCGATTTACTGCGCGCGCGAGTTCCTCGACGACGACATTTTGCTGATGCACGGCGATCTCGTTTTTGAAAATCAAGTGATCGATCGCGTAATGGAATCGGAAAACAGCGTTATGGTCGTGAGCTCGACATTGCCTCTGCCGAAAAAAGACTTCAAAGCCGTTATCCGAAACGGTCGGATCATGAAAGTCGGCATCGAATTTTTTGAAGACGCAATGGCGGCGCAACCGCTCTACAAAATTCTGCACCGAGATTGGAAGGTGTGGCTCGACAACATCATTCGCTTTTGCGAGCGCGGCGAGCGAAAATGTTATGCCGAAAATGCTTTGAATGAAGTCACCGACGATTGCAAATTGTATCCGCTCGATGTTTTCAACATGCTCTGCAATGAGATCGACAATCCGAATGATTTGGCGGTCGTATCTTCGCGTTTGAATGAGATTGAAAACAGAACCGTTTACATGAATTTCGCGACCGATATTCTCCACAGCGGACACATCAACTTGATTCGCCGCGCGGAAAGATTGGGGAGGTTGATAATCGGCGTGTTGTCGGATGAGGCGGTGGCGAGTTTCAAACGCTTTCCGATGCTTCCGTTTGAAGAGAGAAAAATTCTCTTGGAGACGATCGTCGGCGTTTACAAAGTCGTTGAGCAGAAAACGGTAAGTTTGCGAGAAAATCTCGAAAGATATCGCCCGACATACGTTGTGCATGGCGATGATTGGGTGACGGGATTTCAACGTCCGCTCCGCGACGAAACGGTTGAAGTACTCGCATCTTACGGCGGGCGGTTGATTGAATTTCCGTACGCTCGCGGCGATAAATACGATGCACTCGAGAAGCGGCGGCTTACGGAATTTTCATTGCCGGACATGCGTCGTTCGCTCTTGAAAAAAATGCTTGCCGTCAAAGGTTTGCTCACGGCGATTGAAGTTCACAACGGCTTGACGGGATTGATCGCCGAGCAGACGATTGTCAATCAAGATTGCCAAGGGCGGCAATTCGACGCGATGTGGCTGAGTTCGCTTTGCGATTCGACGGCAAAAGGCAAGCCCGACATCGAGCTTGTCGATTTGACTTCGCGACTTCGGACAATCGAAGATATAATGGAAGTGACGACGAAGCCGATCATTTTCGACGGCGATACGGGCGGTTTGAAAGAACATTTTGTTTACACGGTGCGGACGCTCGAGCGCATGGGAGTGTCGATGATCATCATCGAGGACAAGGTCGGATTGAAAAAGAACTCGCTGTTCGGCACGGAAGTTCGGCAAACGCAAGACTCGATCGAAAACTTTTGCGAGAAAATTGCCGTCGGCAAACACGCGCGAAAGTCGAAGGATTTCATGATCTGCGCTCGGATCGAGAGTTTGATTCTCGAACGCGGCATGGAAGATGCACTCAATCGCGCGCGCGCATATGTCGATGCCGGTGCCGATGCGATCATGATCCACAGCCGAAAGAAATCGCCGGACGAGATTTTTGAGTTCATCGACGCCTTCCGCGCGGAAAATACTTATACGCCGATTGTGCTGGTGCCGACCTCATTCAACTCCGTGCGGGAGGAAGAATTCAAAGCGCGCGGCGCAAACATCGTGATTTATGCCAATCAGCTGATGCGAGCCGCTTTCCCTGCAATGAAGGCGGTGGCGGAATCGATTTTGACGCATCATCGCGCGCTCGAGTGCGACAATCTCTGCATGCCGTTCAAAGAGATCATTCGCCTGATACCCGAGGAGGATTGACGCAATGAACCGGCAAAAATTTTTGATGTCGTATTCTCAACTCGACGATTTTTTTTCGACGCTCGAAGGGCGCAAAATCATGCTCGTGCACGGGCGTTCGATGGAACGTTTGAAACTCGGCGAATACTTCAAAAATCTCGCGAAACGGCTTGACATAATCGAGTTCACGGACTTCACGCCGAATCCCGAGTATGAATCAATCGAGCGCGGCGTCAGTGTTTTCAATGACGAAAATTGCGAGGCGATTGCGGCGGTCGGCGGCGGTTCGGCAATCGACACGGCAAAATGCATCAAACTTTTTTCAAACATGGACTCGAGCACGGATTATATCGGGCAGAAAATTGTTCCGAACGACATTCCGTTCCTCGCCGCGCCGACGACGGGCGGTTCCGGCTCCGAATCGACTCAATTCGCCGTCATTTATTATCAAAACAAGAAGTATTCGATTGACGATGCAAGCGCATTGCCGAACGCCGTTTTTTTCGATGCGGACGCGTTGATGAAACTGCCGTTGTATCAGAAGAAGGCAACGTTGCTCGATGCATTCTGCCATGCGGTCGAGTCGTCGTGGTCGGTGAAGGCAACCGCCGAAAGCAGATTTTACGCGCGCGAGGCAATTCGACTGCTCGTTGCAAACAAAAACGCCTACATTGACGCCGATCCCGAGCTTCAGTGCTGCGCATACATTCTCTACGCCGCAAATCTCGCCGGACGCGCGATCAACATTTCAAAAACGACGGCGGGGCATGCAATGTGCTACAGTTTGACGAAAAAATTCGGACTCGCGCACGGACATGCCGTCGCCCGTTGTCTCGTCGAGCTCTGGAAATTCATGCTCGACTTTGCAATCGAAAATCGCCGAGAGGATTTGCTGAAAATCTTTTCCGAGATCGCTTCGGCAATGGGAGTCTCGTCTTCTGAAGAAGCGATTGAAGTTTTCGAGCGGCAACTTGAAGCGTGGGAGCTCACTTCGCCGATCGATGTCGAAAATTCGATCGACGAACTCGCGGCGTCCGTCAATTTGCAACGGCTC
>CALGGX010000238.1 GCA_937916025.1 uncultured Selenomonadales bacterium | reverse complement strand
TGGGATTTTTTTATTGGCAAAGATCGGAACGGCTTGAATGACGACGTTCGAGTGATTCTCGATTCGTTCAACGTCCTGCCGCCGAACAGTCTGAGAGACGAAGAAGTTCGGGTTTTCAAGACGATTTTGATCTTGGAGGCAATTTCGATGCGCGTCGGAGGCGTCGAGCTCGTCCGCCCGAATGATCAGAACATCGATCTCGCCTTCGTCGGCACCGATTGGATTAAAGGCAAGGCACTGAGTATTACTCGTCGATTGTGCGAGCGCGGTTTACTGTTTGAAAAACCGTCCTCCGGCAAAATGCGCGAATACACTGTTGCCAACAAAGGCGGCAATCCCGCGCAACTTGCGGAAATCAAGAAGAAACTGCGCGACGAACTCAAAACTTCCGATCTGATTGTTGTCGCCGACTTGATGTCCGCACTGCAATTGCCTCCCGATATTCGGATGCGGTACGTAATGAGCGAGTGCACCGCCGCGAAATTTACCGCCAATCGCAACAAAGCAGTCGGCAATTTGCAACCGAATCGATTCACTGTACTTGTCGCTTTCGTGCTGAATGACAACGAAATTGCCGCCGTCGAAAATGCGATCAACAAGGCGATCGTTCAGCCGGACAATGAGCTGATTTATATCGAAAGTCTCGTGACGCCGGGCGAGGAATTATTGACTCAATACATCGAAAATCGAGCGTACAGCAAAAATTACGCGCAAAGCGACAAAAGCCGCGCGGAGCATTTTGAAAAACTGGCAACGAATACGCTCGCAATCTGGAAGGATAAAATTCTGAACGGCGCGTTCATGCTCTACACGCGAGATAACAAGAGCGGCATCAGAGTTGCAAATTTCGACATGCTGATCGACGAGCTCAAACAACTCAATCGCCGAACTTACGATTGCGGACTCGAGCAATTCCGGCTGACCGATACGATGTTCGGCAGAACGACGTTGGGCTTGGGTGTCGAATGCGGAATTAATCAGAAAACGAAAGGGGCATTTCGCTCGTCCAATCCCCGCACTCAGATTGAAAATGCCTTGCTCGGAGCGTGGGAAGTCGATCGTTATTGGGAAGAGCGCAAGAACAAAAATCTGTCGATCGTCCGCATCAAACTCGAAGTCGAGCGCATCATCAAACGCGGCTTCGAGAGCCCCGAAGGACGCGTCAGCATAATGTCAATTGTAAATGCATTGGAAGTTGCGCCGTACGGTTTCATGCCGAACAACATCACTGCCTTTATTTTGGGCTTCGTGCTGAAGGAATACGCCAACTCACAATTTTTCTGGAGCGACGAGTCAACCGGCGAGATCATGTCCGTCGACAAGATGAAGTCGATGATTGTAAAAGCTCTCAATCCGGCAGGGCGATACAAAGACGAATACATCGTCGCAATGAGCGCGAAAATGCGCAGTTTTCTGCAGTGCACGGCGAAGGCGTTTCGCATCCCGACATCGAAGTGCGGTTCTGTCGAGGACGCGCGCGATCAAGTCCGCATCAAGATGAAGGCACTCAACTTCCCGATCTGGTGTATCAAACACATTCTCGAAGACGTTCGACCGACGAGCCCGATCGAAAAAATCCGAAATGTGCTTGATGCATATTGCGGTCTCGCAAACAATGCAAACAGCAACAACGAATCCGAGAGCGAACTCGCCGATCGGATCGGCGCAATAGTCCTTGAAACGCCCTCGATCGAGAGTGATATGGAGCGACTGATCACCGGCGACAATTGCCGCGACGGAATGATTGCTTACATCAAGGCGTACCGCGACGGCATTTTACAGAAATTGGCGGGCGAGATCAACGACGGCGGCAGCTACATCGATCAAGTCAAGCAGAAATTCAACGCCGACGCCGCCAATTGGGTTTGGAGCATCGAAACCGTCGACGAGCGCATCGACGAAGTAATTTTGGAATATCAAATCGTCGCCGAGAGTAACAAAAGTCTGCCGAAGTGCAGTTCTTTCCGCGAATCGATGTCGGAATGGAAAAAGCGCGCGAACAATATTCGCATTCCATTACGATTGCTCGCGAAATGCGTCGGCGACTTGAAAACATTCCTCGAGGAGCTTTTTTATGTCGCGCAAGGCGGGCAATTGCAGAAGTCCGACAAGCAGAAGTTTCTCGAGCAATTGATCATTCATCGCGAAGATTTCGATCGTTTTTACAAAGATCAGTTGCCGTACTTCAAACTCGCCGTTGCCGAGCTGATTGACGATCTCGACGAGCAGGATGCGCGTGAGTTTTTCAAAACCGTTCCGACCGGGCAATTTCTCAGATCCGACGCCGAGTACGAACAATTTATCGGCAGGGCTTTGGACGATTACAAGCAGACACTCAAGCGTAATCAATTAAAAACGCTGTGGCAGAAAAAGACCGGCAGTCGCGATCCCGCCGATTGGTCGGAGCAGCATCACACGCCGATCCTGTGCATGATCGACGACTCCGCGCGGAAGGATGCGAGAGATGCCTTCAGAACAATCCTCGCGCATGCCGCTCCTGATGCCGAAATTGCCAAGGCGATCGAGTATCTCGAGACCGCCGATTTTTTTGATCGATTGAATGATCCTGCCGAGATCGATCGCCGGTTCATGAAGAACGTCGTCGGCGAATTTTCCGTGCTGTTGAAAGACGCAAATGCCGTCCGCAACTTCCTGCGCGATCACATTTCCGAGCGCGCTTACGATTGGATTGACAATGCGGCGGTTCGCAATTGCATCAGAACCATGGCGTCGAAGCAATACAAAATCGACGGCAAGGCGCGCGTGCAGGCTTGCATCGACAGGATGGACGCGAATGAACTGCGCCGATATTTGAATGAGTTGATCAGCGACAACATGACGGTCGGCATGGAGATTTTGCGCAATGAATGAGATTCTGAATGACCGGTTCAATCAGCTGTCCGCTTACTTCGACGGCGAGAAGAGCGGCAATTTTTTTGTGGTGAATGTCGAGAACTTTGATGCGCATCACGCCGTATTGCAATATCAACGGCCATAAATCTTTTTTTAATTGCCATAATTGACAATTAAAAAAAGATTTAATTTGTATCTTTAGCAGAATATAATGTTGCTATTTTTTTCTT
>CALGGX010000237.1 GCA_937916025.1 uncultured Selenomonadales bacterium | reverse complement strand
CGTTGTGGCGAAGTTGTATCGCCAAGGCACGGAATGGAAGTTCCAAGCGATCGGCTCCGGCTTCAGCGGCGGACTTGCGGCTCTCGGCAGAAATTACGGACTTGACGTCTAAGGCGGTGATTTGATGTCGATCAGTCTGCAAAAAGGACAGAAGATCAATCTTACGAAATCCGACGGCAGCAAGCTGACGAAACTCCTCGTCGGACTCGGTTGGGATGCTGCGAAAGATGAAGGCGGTTTCTTCAGCAAGATTTTCAGCTCGAAGAAAGACATCGATTGCGATGCGTCGGTGCTCATGTGCATTGACGGACGGCTCAAATCGCGCGAGGACGACATCGTCTACTTCGGCAATTTAAAGCACGATTCCGGCGCGGTCGAGCACATGGGAGATAATTTGACGGGCGAAGGCGAAGGCGATGACGAGCAGATCAAAATCGATCTCGATCGCGTGCCGAGTCAATACGATAAGCTCGTTTTCGTCGTCAACATCTACAAAGCCGTCGAGCGCAAACAGCATTTCGGAATGATCGCGAATGCGTTCATTCGGGTCGTTGATGCGACGACGGGTGAAGAAATCTGCCGCTACAATCTTACCGATAAATACGACGGCAAGCTCGCGATGATTGTCGGCGAAGTGTACAAAAAGAACAACGAATGGAAATTCAATGCGATCGGGCAGGGCACGGAAGATACCGGCTTGCGCTCGCTCTCCGATCGATTCATCTGAATTTACGAATTCGATGCAAAAAAAAGTCCTCAATGCGAGGGCTTTTTTCATTACTTTAATTTCGCGACATCAACCCAGCCTTCGGCGTCGATGTATTTCTCGAGCTCGTCGATTGCAAACCGCGCGCAACTCCTGTCATTGCCCGCCGCCGGATATACCACATCAAAACGCTTGAGCGAGTCGTCGAGATATATTTTCACGCCGTCATTCACCGCAAACGGACATACGCCGCCGACCGCATGCCCGATCAATCGCTCGACATCTTCAAATGCAAGCATCTTCGGACGCGTACCGAACCGCGCTTTGAATTTTTTGTTGTCGATTTTCATGTCGCCCGAGATCAAGATCAAAACCGGCGCGCCGTCAACCGTCAGCGAAATCGACTTCGCAATTCTCCCGACTTCGCAATTCAATGCCGCCGCCGCCAATTCCGAAGTCGCCGTCGATTCGGCAAATTCAATCACTCGCTCCGGCTCTTCGATCTCCGCAAAATGCCGCTTCACTTTTTCGATTGCCATTAATCACTTATCCTCTCTGATTGAAACGTCGCCCGCAAACACTCGCTCGAGCCCGTCCGTCGTTTCGACCAACAACGCTCCGTCCGCATCGATATCGCGCGCCACGCCCAAGAAATACTCGCCGGTGCTTGCCGTCACCACGCGCACTTGCTTGCCGAGAGTAATATTGAATTGTCGCCATTCGTCGAGCATTCGCTCAAAGCCGTGCTTCTGATCTTTTGAAATGTCGACATACAGTTTGTCAAATTCTTCGAGTACCGCGCGGAAAAATTCCAAACGCGAAATCCGCTCGCCCTTCATTTCCATCAAAGAAGTTGCCAAGTCACGGAGTTCCGACGGAAATTCCTCGCGCGCAATGTTGACGTTGATGCCGATTCCGAGCACGATGTAAGTAATTCGACTCATTTCCGCGCTGAGTTCGGTCAAAATCCCGACGAATTTTCTGCCGTCAAACATTATGTCGTTGGGCCATTTGATTTGCGCGCGCAAGCCGAATCGTTCCATTGCATGCGCGATCGATACCGCCGCCATCAGAGTGCATTTCGGCGCGTCCGACGGCACGAAATTCGGACGCAACACGATCGAAAACCAGATGCCTTTGCCGCGCGGAGAATAAAAACTTCGATTGAGCCGCCCCTTGCCGCCGGTTTGTTCTTCGGCAACCGCCACGGTTCCGTCCGGCACTTTTTTATACGCCAGAATTTTCGCCTCGCAGTTTGTCGAGTCCGTCGACGGGAAGTAGTGTATTTCTTTGCCGATAATTTGAGTGTCAAGCCCTTCTTTGACTGAACTTGCGAGCAGAATATCCGGCGCATTTTTGAATTTGTATCCGCAACGCTCGCGGCTGTCGATTTCGTAACCGGTACGGCGGAGTTTTTGAATGTGTTTCCAGACCGCCGCGCGAGATATCCCGAGCAAATCGGCAATCTCTTCGCCGGATAAAAAATCACTGCCGCTTGAACGCAACATTTCAATGATCGCCTGACGCATACAATTCACCTCGAAAAATTAGCGGACGCTGATTGTCAATCGGCTGTAAGAAATCGACTGCAATTCCAAATCGGCATCGGTATTCGCCTGAATTTCGTCGAAAAGATTTTGCGGAGTTCCGCCGTATTGAACCGTGAAAAGCGCGCGCCCGCCTTCGTAGCTCGAAAGATTGAAATTGCCGACGGCTTGCGCGAGTGCAGACTGCACCTCATTGATTTTTGAAAAACCCGCTCCGAAAACGACCAGCTCGATTTGTTGTCGATTGCCGCTCCCGAGATTAAGCAGTTGCTCGACGAAATACTCGCCCATGTGTTTTCCGGCGGCGGCGAGAGCTTTTTTCGACGCGACCGATTCCGATACGTCCAATCCCGAGCCGTATTTGCCGTCGGCGGCGATCATCTGCCCGCCCCGGACGACGAAGAGCTTCGCCTCGACGCGCGCCCGGCATGCCTGCACTCCCGACCGTTGATTGCCCGGCAGAAATTGCGCCGCATCGCCGACACCTTCGCTGAATGCTTCGCCGACGATCATGATATCCGCATTGAACTGCCGCGCGGCTTCAGTCATTTCCTGCGCCGTCATTCGGAGCGGATTTGCATTCGTCATTTGGGAACCGACTTCGATCACATTCGAGAAGCCCGCGTCAATCAGAGCTTTTGCAATCGCCGTTTCGCCTGCCGGATCGGGAATTTGACGTTGAATGTGCTGTTCGGGAACGAAAATGGCAATGCGCGGATTCCGCAATCGATTGTCGATGATGCCGAGCCGCGTCAATTCCGTCATCAATTTCGAGTTCGGATTGACATCGACATCGGCATCGATCGTCACGTTCCAAATGCCGTCCGAGCTCAAAAATCGATTGACGACGGTGTAATTCGTGATAAAGCCGCGCGATTGCGTGTAGATTTTTTGATCGACGAGCATAAAATTCTGCACCAAAGTATTCGCGTCGACGAGCGTGCCGACGGTTTGTTCGATCGCTTCGCGGAGCGCGGCGGTTTCGGCGGCGGATTGCGTTGCGCCGAGCCCGGTAACCGTGATGTTTTTTGCCGACGCCGGATTTATCATCAAAAAAAATACGGCGAGCATCAGAATTATGCGTTTCATGTCATTTTCCCCGCTTGACGATATCGCCCTTACGAATTGTGTCCGAATGCGCCGTGATTCGGCAGATTGAATACTCGCCGTTGACTTCGGTGATCTTCGCGCGTCCGACATTTGTTTGCGTCATGCCGATAATTTTGCCGTTGCTCTCGATCGGCTTGCCTTCTCGAATGATGACGAGAGTTTCGCCGACCTTGATTCCGCTGTCGATACCGGCATTGATGTAGATCATCTCGCCCGACACTTCCGCAATTTGCGCCGAAAACGGATTGTGTATCTGAATTTCCTTGAGTGCCTTTTGAGCGGCGTCCTTACATGCATCATGAAGTACTCCGTCTTTTGTTTTGCCGGTTTTCACTCCTTCGACCGTCTGATCAAAAATGATTTCGCCGGTGTCGTTGTTGACGAAACGAAAATTGAGAGATACTCTGCCGCGAAACGAATCCATCAAAATGCTGTGACCTTTCTGCCCGAAGAGCTTTTTTGCGAGCTCGTTGGCGGCGGTATCGCTTACTTCAGCCATGGTGACTTTGCCGATAACCGAATAATTTGCGCCGTTCAATTGTTTAAGCGGCTCGTCATTCGAGCCGGTAAGATTTTGAAAGACTTGCTCTTTGAGCACCGTATTCATTTGACTGCGCTCGACGACGACATAACTGCCGCTGCCGTTGATTGCCGCGATCAATTGCTCGGTCATTATCTCGGCAACGCGACTTTCGTTGTAACCCGAGACATTTTCGAGCGGCATTACCGCCACGGTTTTCTTTGCGGCTTCCGCCGTGACGATTGTCGACAGCATCAGCACGAATACTGTCAGCAGTTTCAACATTTTCGACATATGTCTCGAGCCTCCAATCGGCAATCAAAAAACGGCTTCTATCGTTCCGATCACGTCGCCGCGATGATTTTTCAGGACGGGCGGGAATTTTTTGAGAAGTTGCTCGTGCTCGTCTTTCGTGATCAGATCGAGATGTTTCAGCAATGCGATCACCATCGGATTGACGGCTTGCAAACTGCCGTCTTCGATCTTGAATGTAATGCCGAGTTCTTGATCTTTGACGGCGAGACAATATACCGCGTCCGCGCCGACTTTTGCGATAATCCTGCCGCCGGTGACTTCGTTGACCGCGCAATCGATCCGCCCCGTGCCGCTGACGACTTGCGGATATTTCAGCATTGCGTCGCGGATTTTGCGCGCGGCGTATTCGTATTCGCCCCAATCGCCCTTCTCCGGCGTCGAAAGACGCGCGTACGCGAGTGACATGTTGTAGATCGGAAGGTAGAAAACCGGCACGCCGCAACCGTCGATGCCGATCTCGAGCTTATCCTCGGACATTTTACTCGCCATCGCGACGTGTTTGAAAATGACTTGCTGCGCCGGATGATCGGGCTTGATGTAGTCTTTGACCGGCACTCCGAGCATGATTGCCAACGCCATGATTTGCGAATGCTTGCCGGAGCATTGATTGTGCACTTGCGTAATCGGCTCGCGATTTTGCACCATTCGCTTGAAAGTCTTGCCGTGAACCGGGCGAAGCACGCCGCATTCGAGATCATCTTCCGTCAAGCCGATCTTTTCCAAGATCGAACGGACGAGCGCGACGTGATTGTCTTCGCCGGAATGAGAAGACACGAGAACGGCGAGTTCTTCTTCCGTGATGTTGTATTTCTCGAGCCCGCCGTTTTTTACGAATGCGAGAGCTTGAAACGGTTTTGCGGCGGATCGCCAAAACATCGGCAGGTACGGATTGCCGATCGACTCGACGATTTTTCCGCCGCAATCGACGACGACGACGTCGCCGCGATGAATGTTTTCGACATGCCCCGCGCGCGTGTAATGCAATAAAACTTCACTCATGATATAACCTTTCGCCCGCCCGCCATCCCTTCAACATTCCGAAATTCTTACGATCAGATCGGAGAAGGCGAGCCCGTTCCGTGCGGCGGTTCCGGCTCAAACAGCGACTCGAAAGACGGCTTCGTCAATTTCAATGTCGGAGTCGTCGGAGGAGGCGGCGGTTCGATCGCCGATTGCGTTTGCGGCTCGCCGAACACGATTGCCTTCAATTCTGCCGCCGTCAGCGTCTCTTTGTCCATCAACGCCTGCGCAATCCGCTCGAGTTTGTCGCGATTGTCGATGAGAATTTTCTTGCACGCGTCATAAGCTTCTTCCATGTATCGATGAACTTCTTTGTCAATCTCGCCCGCGACTTCTTCAGAGTAATTTCTTTGCGAAGCAAAATCACGCCCGAGAAAAACCTGATGCTCCGAACCTTCTCCGTAAGCAATCGGACCGAGCACGTTGCTCATTCCGTACTGCATGATCATTGCCCGAACAATTCGACTCGCCTGTTGAATGTCTTGCGAGGCTCCCGTCGATATTTCGTTCAGCGTAATTTCTTCCGCGACTCTGCCGCCCATTGCAACCTTCAGTCGATCAATCAACTCCGAGCGTGTCGCGTAACTTCGATCTTCTTTCGGCAACATCAACGTGTAGCCGCCTGCTCTTCCGCGCGGAATAATCGTCACTTTGTGGACGGGATCGGCGTGTTTCAACAACATTCCGACCAACGCATGCCCGCCTTCGTGATACGCCGTCAAGCGCTTCTCTTCTTCGCTCATCACTTTCGACTTGCGTTCCGGACCCGCCATCACGCGCTCGATCGACTCTTCAAGTTCGCCCATTGCGATCTCACGCTTGTTTCGACGGGCAGAAAGCAGTGCCGCTTCGTTGACCAAATTCGACAGATCGGCTCCCGTAAAGCCCGGCGTCCGCCGCGCGAGCACGTCCAGATCAACATCTTTTGCAATCGGTTTGCCCTTCGTGTGCACTTGCAGAATTGCCACGCGCCCTTTCACGTCCGGCTTGTCGACGACGACTTGTCGATCGAAACGCCCCGGGCGCAACAGCGCGGGATCGAGAATATCCGGGCGGTTTGTTGCCGCGATGATGATGATGCCTTCATTCGCCGCAAAGCCGTCCATTTCAACCAACAACTGATTCAGTGTTTGCTCGCGCTCGTCATGACCGCCGCCGAGCCCCGCGCCGCGTTGACGACCGACCGCGTCGATCTCGTCGATGAACACGATGCACGGCGCATTTTTCTTTGCCTGCGCGAACAAATCCCGAACGCGCGATGCGCCCACGCCGACAAACATCTCGACGAAATCCGAACCGCTGATCGAAAAGAACGGCACGCCCGCTTCACCGGCAACCGCCTTTGCGAGCAGAGTTTTGCCCGTGCCCGGAGGACCGAACAACAAGACGCCTTTTGGAATACGCGCGCCGATGTCGTTGAATTTTTTCGGATGTTGCAAAAACTCGACGACTTCCGCGAGTTCTTCCTTAGCCTCGTCCGCGCCCGCCACGTCGTTGAATGTCACTTTGATCTTATCGCCCGTGCTCATTCGCGCGCGACTTTTGCCGAACGACATGACTTTGCCGCCCGTGCCCTGCGTCTGTTGCATGATGAAAAACCACACGCCGATTAACAGCAGAATTGGCAGAAATGACGAAAGGAGCGCGGTCCACCATGGCGGCTCTTTCGGATTCTGCGCCGTGATTTCGATGCCTTGACTCTCCAGCTTCGTGATCAATGTTTCGTCGCCGATCGGATAATCCGGTGCCGTCGTTGCGAATTCCGTACCGTCTTTCATCGTGCCTTTTATGCTGTTACGAACGACCGTAACCTTCGCGACTTCACCCGCATCGATCATCTTCAGAAATTGCGTGTAATTCGTTTCTTCGATCGTTTGCGGTTTGGCGGAAAAGTAGTCGATAACCGTGATCGCTATGAAGATCACCAGCAAATAAAATCCGACATTGCGCAAAAAACTGTTCAATACCAACGCCCCTTAAATGCAATGCGTAATTCGTAATTCGTAATTCGTAATTTCTAATTTCTAATTCGTAATTCGTAATTTTTAATTCGCGATTATTTTTCGTAGACGGAATGACGAAGTACGCCGAGATACGGCAAATTCCGATAGTGTTGCGCGAAGTCGAGTCCGTAGCCCACGATGAACTCGTCCGGAATTTCAAAGCCGCAATAATCAATTTCGACATCAACCTTCCGACGGCTCGGCTTCGACAGCATCGCGCAAACCTTGACGCTCGCCGCTTTTTTGTCGCGGAGGTAGCCGAGCAGATATTTCATCGTCGTGCCGGAGTCGATGATGTCTTCGACGAGGAGGATGTGCCGGTCGCGAACGTCGGTGTCAAGATTTTTCAAGATGTTGACTCTGCCGCTCGTCTTCGAGCCGACATCGTAGCTCGAGGCGATCATGAAGTCAAACTGCACCGGAATATTGATCTTGCGAACCAGATCGGTGAAGAAAACCACCGCGCCGTTGAGAATTCCGACCGTCAAAAGCGGCGAGTCGATATCCGCATAATCTTTCGTAATTTGCTCGCCGAGCTCTTTCACACGCGCACCAATCTCCTCCTCCGTGAAAAGTACGCGCTCGATGTAGTCCTCTTTGTTTTTCAATTTAACCATTCCTCTCTCGATTGATATAAAACCGTGTTTTAAATTGACTCTGATGTGTCCGGGCAATTCGACGCCCCGCAAACCTTCCGCAATAACTCTCCGAACGCCTTCGACGTGAATGAACTCGAGCCCTTCGAGCGTACCGAGTGCCTCGCCGAGAAACATTCTGATCAACGCGCGCTGAATTGCAATCGGCTCCGCGCGGACGACTGCCGCCGATAATTGCATTGTATCAGATTTTTTTCCTGTTGTCGACAAATATACTTCACGCGCCCGGGCATTGATGAATTGAGTGTCTTCGGCGATTGTCGAGCCCAATCGACACAGCGTTTCGACGATTGACGGATTGAATTGCGTCAACATCGGCAACAATTCCAATCGGATTTTGTTTCGCGTCGTTGTCGGCTCGAAATTCGTTGCGTCGACTCGCGGCTGAAGGTTTCGCTTTCGACAGTATTCTTCCAATTCGTATTTCCTGAAATTCAACAGCGGACGGATCAATCGTTCGGATTTTGAATTCATTGCCGTCAAGCCCGTCGCGCCCGTTCCGCGCAGAATTCGCATCAAGATTGTTTCCGCCTGATCATCGGCGTGATGTGCCAATGCAATTGCTTCGCAATTCAAATCGCCGCGAGTTTTTTCGAGAAACTTATGCCGCAAATTCCGCGCGGCGAGTTCGATCGACCGGCGATTTTTCCGAGCATACTCTCGAACGTTGCCATGTTCGACAATGCAATCGATTCCGCGTTCGGCGGCAAATTGTTTGACAAACTCGGCGTCGGCAATTGAGGCTTCGCCGCGAAGTCCATGTTCGTAATGCGCAATGAACAATTCGAGTTTAAAACGCTGTTTGGATCGGAAAAGGAGATCGGCAAGGGCGATTGAGTCTGCGCCGCCGGAAACGGCAACAACAATTCGTCGCGCGGAGTCAAACAGTCGGGTTCGGAGGCAATCGTCGATGAATCTTTTGATCAACATTCCCAATTCCCAATTCCTAATTCCCAATTCCCAATTCCCAATTTTCAATTCTCAATTCCGCATTCCTAATTCCTAATTACGAATTACGAATTACTAATTACGAATTAAAAAATGCACCCCCTGCAAAGAAAGTGCAAGGGGCGGGCTAATCGGATCGTCTCGAGCCTCGTCCGCCGCGTTTGGAATCGGTCTTGCGCTTCCAATCGGCCAACTTCTCGTCGCTTTCCTTCATGAATTTCGACAGTCTCTCCTCGAATGACGCGGACAACTGTCGATTTTGACGTCCGGCATCGCGTCGCTGATTGCCGCGTTGAACGGGCGGGCGGGACGTCCTGGCGGTATCCGCATTGTCATTCTGCAATTTTTTGATCGACAACGCGATTTTGCCGCGTTCGTCAATGCTGATCACTTTTGCGCGAACCGTCTCGCCTTCCGACAAAAAGTCGCGCACATTTCTGACATAAACGCCGGCGACTTCAGAAATGTGGATAAGACCGCTCTTGTTGTCTTCGAGCTCGACGAATGCTCCGAAATCCGTTATGCGTGTGACTTTGCCCTCTACTGTACTGCCTAACTCAATGGCCAAAACCTTCAAATCCTCCTTGTCAAAAATTACCGTGCCGGTTGATAGGGAAGTTCTCCCTGCTTTGCAAGTCCGAGGTCTTCGCGAGCAAGTCTTTCGATGTTAGACACGTCTTGCAATTCTTCGTACTGCTTTTTGAGTTTGTCATTCTCCTGCCGCGCCGCGTCGAGTCGTTTGTTTGCGAGATATTGACTTTCGTGCACGTGCGCAAAGTGTACCTGTTGCGAAGTCAAGACTGTCATGAAATATCCGACCACAAGAAACATGAGCAGTGCAAACCAATTGAACCCTTTGCGTTTTCGCATCAACATTCCTCCGTTGAATTTATTTTGCAGACCATTGGTAATAGTCCGTGCCGACGATTTTTCTGAAGACCGATTTGCAATACGGACAAACGAAATGATCCATGGTATTGCTGAAATCGGGTCTGCCGTTGATGATCTGAACCGGTCCGCCCTCGACAAAATCCATGCGATCTCCGCAACGCGGGCAGGGGCATTTGCCGTCGGCTTCGCGTTTGAGTTGCGTCGGCGGAATGTCTCCGGTTGCAATCACCCGCTTCTTCGGCGGCGGAGGTGTCGTTTTTTTCGCCGGAATCGGTTTTACAATCGGTCTCACGTTCGGTCTTGCGATCGGTTTTGCCGGATTCGGTTTCACATTCGGTCTTGCGATCGGCTTTGCGGAAGTTGTTCCCGCGTTCGGTTTTGCAATCGGTTTTGCCGGAATCGGCTTCGCAACTTCCTCTTCCAATGGATACTCGTCGAAATAACCCGAGTTCAGAAGCTCGCGATAGAAGACCTTGCAATGATCACAAACCTGTTTCGGCAACGTCGCATCCATGTCCACCTTGCCGTTCACCACGCGAACCGCGCCGCCCGATACGAAGCGCATTTCATTGCCGCACTTCGGACAGATGAATCTTTTTCCGGCACTCAGCCGAAGTTTTGTCACCGTCATCTCTTACCACCAAAACATTTCATTCTACAATTCCTCGGCGTCATCTTGACGAACAAATTTCCTCCGATGATGTTACTTGCCTATTTCAACAATCGCAATCAATTTCCTGCCTGTGATTAGATTTTTATCAACTCGGAACTCAATTCGCGAATCACAAAACCGTCGCGCTCGAGCAAGGTTGCCAAATCCGATGCCGTGCCGTCAAAATTCACGTCGAGCTCATTCAAATTTCTGACGAAAACATTGTTGACGCCGTCAAACGTTTTCAGTCGGGCGGCGAGCGCATTGCGATCGATCCGCGCGGCTTCGATCAGAATTTTGACGTGTTGCTCGATTTGCGCGGCGTGTTCGAGCGCGGCGGTTGCGAGCAGGCGCGCGACATTTTTCAATGCCCATTGCCGGGTGTCGGTGAAAAGCCGACGATTGATTTCAAACGTTTGCGAGTAAATCACTTCGCCGGAGTTTGCGCCGAGCAATCGCGCGGAAACTTTCGAGCCGTCGACGAGAATGTTTGCAATGTAATCGGCGTCGTCCGTGTTGATGATCATTCGGCTGAAGCCTTGCGATTGAAGCGCAGAGATGAATTCGTCTTCAACGTCGAGCAGTTCGTTGCCGTTCGGATCGACGGCGAGGACTTTGATGCGCGGATCGTCCATCGTCGTTTCGACGAGATGTTTCTTCTGAAGTTTCGACATGACTGCCGCGCGGAGTTTCTCGCTGCGAACGTTCGCGCGCACGACCGCTTCGTAAATGCCGTTGACGATCTGTTGGGAAAGGACTTCGTAACTCTCGACGAAGCCCGAGCTCGCCGTTTTGATTTCCAATTCGATCAGTTGGTGATTTTGCGTCAGCGTTCGGCTGTCGACAATCGCTCCGAGCTCCTGCTCGATCGCCGCGCGGAGCGCATTGCGGACGGCGGAGTCCGAATCGATTCCATGTCCGATCGTTTCGATCTCGCCCGCCTCGGCACTTGAAACGAGCAACATCGACGCGAGCAGTGCCGTAAAAAATTTCTTCATCGCCGATCCCTCCCGCGAAATTTTGTCTCATAATATCGCAAAACTTGATGACATTCAACTGTTTTTGATGTAAACTTATCGCAAGCAATGTATTTTGGGGAGGGAAAATCATGGCAGTTCATGTTATCAACGAAGCGCGGCGTTGTTTGCAATGCAAGAAGCCGCTCTGTCGACTCAAAGGTTGTCCGGTCGAGACAAATATTCCCGAGATGATCCGACTGTTTCTGGCGGGCGAAAGTGCGGAAGCCGGGCGCATGCTTTTTGACAACAATCCGCTCAGCGTCGTGTGCTCGCTCGTGTGCGATCATGAAAATCAATGCGAAGGCAATTGCATTCAGGGACGACGCGGCGCGGCGATCAATATTCCGAGCATCGAGAATTACATTTCCGATGCTTATCTCGACAAGGTGACGATCGAGCGCGAGCCGGATAAAGGTCAACGCGTGGCAATCATCGGCTCGGGACCTGCAGGCATCACGATTGCGCTTAAACTCGCCGAACGCGGCTACAACATTACGATCTTCGAGCGCATGGATAAAGTCGGCGGCATGATGCGCTACGGCATTCCGGCGTTTCGTCTGCCGAAGATGATTCTCGATCGATATCAAGTCAAATTGCGGCAACTGGGCATTCACATTCGTCCCAACACGGCAATCGGCGGCGCGTTGCATCTCGACGATCTTTTTTCGGACGGCTACGAGGCGGTGTTTATCGGAACCGGCGTTTGGCGTCCGTATCGCACGCGTTTGAAAGGCGAATCGCTCGGCAACGTGCATTTCGCGATCGATTATCTCCGCAATCCGGAAGCGTATGATCTCGGCGATACGGTTGCGATCATCGGCGCGGGAAATTCTGCAATCGATGTGGCTCGGACGGTGGTTCGCATGGGCAGTCGTCACGTGACGATCTACGCTCGGCGGCAGAGAATTGCGGCGAGTCAACGCGAATTGGATTACGCGGCGGTTGACGGCATTGACATTCAACAATGCATGGCGATCACGGAATTTCGAGAAGAAGGTCCGGTCTTCACGCCGAAGGTTTTCGACGAGAACGGCAAATTGATCCGCGACGAGGATCCGGTGCAGGTTTATGCCGACAGCACGATCATTGCAATCAGCCAGGGACCGAAAGACAAAATTCTCAACACGTCGCCGGATTTGAAAGTCAACGATCGCGGCTTGATTGTCATCGACGAAGACGGGCGGACGAGCATCAAGGGCGTCTTTGCTTCGGGAGATGTCGTTGCCGGCTCGAAAAATGTCGTGTTGGCAGTGAAATACTCGAAGCAGGTCGCGAAGGCAATGGACGAATATTTGACGGAACTCCGCGCGGCGCGAGCGGGAGAGGAGGCGTCGAATGCTGACGCAGGAAATGCTCAATCGGATCAATGAATTGGCGCGCAAGAAGCGTTCGGTCGGTTTGAATGAAGAAGAAGCGGCGGAACAAAAAAAATTGTATCGCGCTTATCTCGACAATATCAAAGAGAATTTGATTCCGTTGCTCGACAGCATAGAATTTGTCGACGAGAAGTCGAAGGAGAAGTGAATGAATTGAAGATTGGATTTATCGGAGGCGGCGCGCTTGCCGAAGCCGTCATCAAAGGCATTGTCGGTAAACTCGTCACCGCCGAAAATATTTTTGTCGCGGAACTCAATCCGAATCGCGTTGCGGAACTCAACGCGCGTTATCGCATCAATGCAACTGCCGACGCGGCAAATTTTCTCGACAAGATCGATACGCTGATCATTGCCGTCAAACCGAAAGACGCAATTTCCGCACTCGAGTCAATCAAAACTCGCGTCGACGCGCGGACGCTGATCATTTCTGTCATTGCCGGATTTCCGCTCGCGTCTCTCGAAAAATTCCTGCCGTCAAACGCGATCATTCGCATCATGCCGAATGTTGCAATCAGTGTTGGCGAGAGCATGACGGCACTCGCGCGCGGCAGTCGCGTGACCGATGAACAACTTGAGTCGACGCGGCAATTCTTTTCCGAACTCGGACGCGCGATCGTCGTCGACGAAAAACTGATGGACGCCGTAACCGGATTAAGCGGCTCGGGTCCGGCGTTTGCATTTCTGATGATCGATGCGTTGAGTGACGGAGGAGTTGCCGCCGGACTTCCGCGCGGAGCATCGATCGAATTGGCGGCGCAAACCCTGCTCGGCGCGGCGAAGATGGTGCTCGAAGGCAATCATCCCGACGTCTTGCGTGACAGAGTGACTTCTCCGGCAGGAACGACAATCGAAGGCGTTCGCGTGCTCGAGAAAAACGCCGTTCGGAGTGCGCTGATTGAAGCCGTAATTGCCGCCGCCGAAAAATCAAAAGCACTCGCGCATTAAACGCGCGCATAAAAAATGTCGACAGCATTTCCGTTGCCGACAAAATCAATGCTTGAAAGGACTGTTCGCAATTTGATCGAATGGGCGAAACAAAACATCTTCACGACTGAAGGGCGGCTCAATCGCCTGAAATATTTCCAATACACTCTGCTTGTGAGTTTGACGTTCGGAATCATTGACGTGGTCAGCGTCGGCGTGCTGTCGATAATCACCGGTTTGCACGACGGCATTTTGTTGAATGCAATCAATTTCATTACGATGCTTTTTATGTTCTTGGGCAATGTAATGGTCAGCGTTCGGCGTTGTCATGATCTCAACATGAGCGGCGGCTTCGTCCTGCTTCGCATCATTCCGGTCGTCAATTTCGTCTTCGAGCTGTATCTTTTGTTCGCAAAAGGCAATGTCGGTTGGAATAAGTACGGTGCCGATCCGCTTCTCGTCAATGAATGATCAGGATTCGGCGGGCGACGCGAGTTTCGTGACGCGGATTTGATCGACGCGCGCCCGATCCATCAAAATCACTTCAAACTTCAGCTCATTCCATATGAACGACTCGCCGACCTTTGGAATATATCCGAAATACGAAGTAATGAACCCGCCCATCGTCTGAAAATGATTGCGTTCCTCATTCGGCAATGCATCGATATTCAAGTCCTTTTTGAAGTCGTCTGTATCGAGCAAACCGTCGACAAGCCATGTATTCTCGTCGATTTTCGTCATTTGCGCGTCCGCCGGTGAAGCGACTTCACTCTTGCCGATCACTTCAACCAAAATATCGTCGAGAGTAATGAAACCGACAACTCCGCCGTATTCGTCGAGTACCATTGCCTCATGAACTCCGGTATTGCGGAATTTTTCGAGCAGTCGGAACGTATCCATCGAGCTCGGAACATACATCGGCTTATGCAGAAGCTCGTCAAGTTTGATCGCTTGGCGGGCGATTTTTTCTGCGCCGTCTTCAGCAAGCGCGGCGTCGAGCAAATCTTTTGCGTAGAGAAGTCCCCGGCATTCGTCAAGATTGCCTTCGCCGACGGGCAGGATCGTGCTCGAATTGTCTCGGACGACCTTCAGATTGTGCTCGAGCGAGTCGTTCAAATCGAGCCAGACCATTTGCGTGCGCGGCGTCATCAGCGAATACGCCGTTTCATCGCCGAGCTCGAAGACGCGCCCGACCATATTTTTTTCTTCCTGCTCGAAAGTGCCGTCGGATGTGCCCTGTTCGATCAGATCTTTGACTTCGTCTTCGGTGACGGCGTCTTCCTGCACATTCGCGCTCGAACCGCTCAACATCATCATTACGCCCGTGAGTTTCGTCAACACGAACGTCAACGGCGTCATCAACATTGCCGAGCGCGTGAAGCCTTTGTAATGTTCGAGCAGAATTTGCTCGGGATTGTGCCGCGCGGCGGCTCTTGGAATGAACACGCCGATCAACAACACGACGATTGCCGTAATACAAAATGCGGCAATGATTGCGAGTGCCCGACCGAATTGCATGTCGCTCAATCGGTCTGAAACGGACGGCGCGAATAAAATTGACGCGAGTCCGGCGAGCATGATCGACAGCGCAAATCCGGCTTGCGCGGCGGCGAGCAATTTCTCCGGCGCGTCGAGGATTTTCAACATCGTTTGCGATTCCGCATCGCCGTCTTCGGATTGTTTTTCAAGTCGGGTGCGGTGACTTTCCGCAATCGAAGTTTCCATCAAAGAAAACCAGCCGCTCATCAGTGCGCATAAAATCAACAGCGCGAGCGGCATTGCAGGGTCGTCCAAAATGTTTTCACTCCTTACATTTTTGCTCATTCTAACATCATTCAAGTCGATTATCAACGAAAAAGCCTCCGTCGGATTGCTCCGCGCGGAGGTTTAATTGTTTTGATCGATGATATTTACTTCGCCATGAGTTCGGCGATTTTGTTTGCGAGCGCGGCGGGATCGTCCGGCATCACGCCTTCGAGCAACAATGCTTGGGCGTAAAGCAACTCGCAGAACGATTTGAATTCATCGGAACCGGAGTCGAGCGTCTTCAGCCGCGCAAACAGCGCATGCTCCGGATTCAGCTCGAGAATTTTGATCGCCTTGAACATCGGATTGTTCATTGCATCAAAGACTTTTTCCATCGACAGCGACGGTCCGAAACTGCCTGTCGTCAAACAAACCGCGCCGGACTTCAAATTCGGCGTCAACTTCACGTCGTCGACTTTGCCTTTCAACGCCTCTTTCATGTCTTTGAGCAGAGTCTCGTTGTCTTTTGCGAGGGCGTCGGTCTTTTCCTTCGCCGCCTTCGACTCTTCGTCGTCGAGCGCAAAATCCTCGCGCGTGATCGATTGAAATTCCTTGCCGCTGTATTCGCGAAGCGTCGACACCGCAAACTCGTCAACCGGATCGAGCATGTAGAGCACTTCAATCCCGCGATCTTTCAGCAATTCCATTTGCGGCAGTTTTTCAATCGCCGCTTCGTCTTTTCCGACCGCGTAATAGATCTTCGTCTGATCCGCCTTCATGCGTCCGAAATATTCTGCCAGCGTCGAGAACTTCTTCTCCGCCGAAGTCTTGAAAATCAGCAAGTCCTTCAATTGCTCGCCGACCTTGCCCGAGTACATGTCGTTGTACACGCCGATCTTCAATGCCTTGCCGTATTGCGCCCAGAATTCTTCATACTTATCGCGCTCGTTCTCGAGCATTTTCGCCAGCTGTTTTAAAATGTTTTTTTCGAGCGTCTGACCGATCTTCTTCATCTCGCGCGACTGTTGAAGCAATTCTCTCGAAATGTTAAGCGGCAAATCCGGCGAGTCCACCAGCCCTTTTACGAAGCGCAGATGATCCGGCAAAAAGTCTTTGCACTTATCCATGATGAATACGTGCCGCGAATACAGTTGCAAGCCCGGCTCGTACGAGGAAAAATACAGATCATATGCCGCCTTTTTCGGAATGCAGACGAGCGCGGTATATTCAATCGTGCCTTCGGCTTTTGAGTGCATGATTTCGAGCGGCGGCTCCCATTCATGGAACTGATGCTTGAAGAATTCATTGTACTCTTCCGGCGTGATCTCATTCTTGTTCTTCGTCCAGAGCGGCGTCATCGAATTGACCGTGCGGACTTCGATCTCGTGCTCGTGCTCATGCTCGTGCTCATGCTCGTGATCGCCATGATCATGATCATGTTTTTCGACGGTGAAATTCATTTTGATCGGATAGCGGATGTAATCGGAATATTTTTTGATCAACCGCTCGAGCGTGCGTTCGTCGGTGAAATTCTTTTCCTCGCCGTCGGAACCGGTAAAATCTTTTTTCAGTGTCAAAGTGATCGACGTGCCGCGCGATTCTTTTTCGCAATCTTCGATGCTGAACTCGCCGGTGCCGTCGGATTCCCACTTCACGGCAGAAGACTCGCCCGCGCGCCGCGTGATCAGCGTGACTTTATCGGCAACGATGAACGCGCTGTAAAAACCCACGCCGAACTGACCGATCAACTCTTCGGTCGCGCCGCCCGTCTCTTTGACTTTTTCAAGGAACGCCTTCGTGCCGGACTTTGCGATCGTTCCAATGTTTGAAATGACTTCGTCTCGCGTCATTCCGATTCCGTTATCGCTGATTGTGATCGTCTTCGACTCGGCATCCGGCACGACGTAAATCTCATACGTGTCGTTTCCTTCGAGAATGTTTTGATTGGTAAGCGACTCAAACCGAAGTTTGTCGAGCGCATCCGACGCGTTTGAGATCAATTCGCGCAGGAAAATTTCTTTGTTGGTGTAAATCGAATTGACAACCAAGTCGAGCAGACGTTTGGTCTCTGCTTGGAATTGCAATGTTTCTTTTGCCATAATGATCAAGCCTCCATTCTTCAATGCTCGAGATTATAGCGCGAAAAAGTTTAAATGTCAAACACAATTTTACCAACGGAGCTTTCGTTTCCAAAGCGCGAGGTCTTTCGAGCTGAGCGGCAGATCGATTGTTTGCCCGTTGTCATAAAAAAATTGGAAGCGAATGCGCTCGGCGTTGAGTACAGACTTCAAACTCGATTTTGGAAACTCGACAAAAAGTTTGTTTTCCGATCTGAAACGACTGCCGCTTTGCGGCGGCGGAGTATGTTTGACGAAGCCGATCATCTCCCACGGATTGTCGTCGGTGATCAAAACCGCCTTCGGCAAGAGCTCCGCGTCGTCGAAGCGATAATCCCAAAGCGAGAGCACCGCGCCTTCGACGTAACCTTCGCCGTCTCGCGAGACATTAAACTCCGTTGCCGCATATTCCGACAGCGTCTCCGCATTCCGATGATCCACATGCCAAGTATATGACAAACCGAAAATTCCAAAGAGCATCAGGAGGACTCCGACGGCGTTAAAAAATTTTTGCACTGAATTTTCCTCCTTTAATTCTGTTTGCAAATCGATTGGCAATATAGTACAATGAATTGCAGTCAAATTTCAATGAGTTTTTCAATCAAACAACGGAGGCGGTAGCAATATGCTTAAAGGCAGACATAAATTTGAAGACGAAGACGAAATTTATATTCCCGATCTCGGAGATTTCAGCGATGATTTCAATCTCCATGACAGATCGCCTCGCAGTAATGCCGGCATCGGGCTCGGCTGGTCGGCTCTCGAACAACAGATTTTCGATCTCCTGTTGATCAATCGATTCAACACCGATTCTCACGACATGCTCGATGAAGAAGTCCGCGCGGTGACACATTTGATCGAAACATTCGATGCGCATGAGATCGCTCGCGTTTGCGGAGCGGCAATGCTCGCCGTGCAACTCGCGCTTGTCGAAGAGAAAAACTTCGGCGACGAATACAACAAATATGTCGAATACATCAAAAAGCATCCCGAAGATATTGAAGAATAAAAGATTGTCATGAACATCATCGAGACAACAGACAACAAATCACGGTCGGCAACGAAGACAATCAGATCGTTGTCGGCAACCATTCGACGATCCGCGCGGGTGATGGCGACAATTTCGTTTCATTGAGCGGCACCGGTGCGAACACAATTTATCTCGGCACCGTCAACAACACCGACATTCGCGGCGGCACGAATGTCGTAACGACGAGCGGTACCATGCAGACTTCGTTGACGTTGAGCGCGAGTTTCGACGGGGCGATGCGATAAAGTTCAGCGAAGCGATTGCAAACGGCGACTTGGCGCGGAAACAATCGAAAAAGTAATCCGCAATCTCGGCAAAAAAAATCAGCCGTCGGGCAAAATCCCGGCGGCTTTTTTTTTTTATTCAATAATTCAGAGTGAAGCTCCGATGCGATAAGCGATATCGCCGAATTCGGAGCGTTCAACCATCGATCGCGTTCCGCATCCGGTTGCGAGCACTTGCCCGATATCTTCCCAATCCATGTATCGGACGAGCGTCTCGTAGTGATTTTTCAACGCCTCCATCGTCCAATCCGCACTGTTCCATGCCGTCGCGATCAACAGAGACTTTTTGCCGCTCAAGCGCGTTGTCCGCGAATAAAATCGATCGACGACGATCTTCAATTGCGCGGACATGCCGAAGTAATAAAGCGGAGTCACGAGAACGAGCAAATCCGCTTCGAGCATTTTCGGCATCAGCTTCGTTTCGATCGCGTCTTTGAAAATGCAATCGCCGTCCATGTGGCAATGATCGCAGCCCTTGCACGGATGCGTTTCTTCATTCGCCGCATCGAAAACGAAAATGTCATGCCTGCGACTTGCCGCCCCGTCGACGAAACGCTTTGCCAGATATTTCGAGGTCGATTGCGTTTCCGAATGCGGACTGCCGTTAATTACAACGATTTTCATATTTTTCCCTCCCGCGGCACTGCTCTGCTCCGGCTGATTGACGGTCGCCGTCGTGTCATCCGCCGAATTTTTGTATTTCGCATTTTCGGAAACGTCCGAAGATGCCGAACCGCAACCGCTCACATACATTGCCGCCGTTCCGAGCGCGAGAACTTTGATGAAGGCTCTTCTGTTCATCGAAATTACTTCTGTTTCTTCTCGGCAAGAAATTTTTCAAGCGGCTTGCCGCCCACGCCCCAATTGTCGAGATCATGTTCGCTGATCATGACGTAGAAATACTCCGGCGCGATGACCAAGTCTTCCGCTGCCACTCGCGTCAAATCCGCAATCAATTTCTCTTTCTGCTCCTTCGTCGGATGCGCCGCATGCAGTGAAATAATCGGCATAATTCATTCTCCTTTCAATACAACAGTTCTTCATTTAATCGGTTGTTTAACAATTGTTCTGCATTTTCGGCAAAAATCTTCCGCTTCTGTTCCGCCGTCAATATTTCCGTCGACGCGAGTTTTGCTTTCTCGCTTTCGATGAACGACGGAAACGCGTAAGGATAATCGCTGCCGTACAGTATATGATCAATGCTCGTCATATGCAACAGCCCGAGCAGTTGATTCGGCACGGCGAAGCCCACAATATCATAATACAATCCGGAGAACGCCGCGTGGATGTCGGGCAATTTTCTCGACGACTTCATTTGCAACAGCGGCGTCATTCCGATCAATCGATCGACAAGCGACGGCAACAATGCTCCGCCGTGCGGAATGATCCAGCGAATGTTTGGATACAGATCAATCATGCCGCTTATCACCATGTCTGAAACCGCGCGCGTCGTCTCGACGAGATAATCCACGACCGCAACCGGCGTATTGCGCGGCACTCTCGCATCGACTGCGGGACGAACGGGATGCAACACGACGATCGAGCGGCGGCTGTTGAGCATGTCTAAGATCGGCGAGAACTTATCGTCCGCGAGATAAATGCCGCCCGCATTCGTCGGCAATTTAATTCCAACCGCGCGGAGCTTGTCGAAGGCGTAATCGATCTCGACCAGCGAATGCTCGACTGTCGGCAACGGCAGTGTAGCAAACAAGCCGAATCGATCGGGATATTGATCGACGATCTCCGCGCCGAACTCATTGAACTCGCGCGCCAATTCGATCGCCTCGCCTTCATCGCCGAAGAAGCAATGCGGCGAAGCCATTGACAAAAACGATCGCTCGATGCCGAGTTTGCTCATCATCTCGAGATGCGAGTCGACCGACCACATCGGCGCGGGAAGTCCGTCCGATTCCGAGCCCGCCGCGCCATGTCGAAGCAACGCCGCCCGATAGCCGTCCGAAAGATAATGCGCATGAATGTCGATGCACTTCCGCGCGGAGCTCGCCGCCGCGATCGTCGAAGTATTCATCATGCCGAATCCTCCCATTGTCAAAAGCGCGCCCTTGACGAAGTCACGTCGAGAAATGTCCATTGCGTTTCACCGATCCGAAAAAAAAATTGGAGTTTAACGGCATTATAGCATGCCGCCTTTACTCCAATGCAAGGATTTTTTTAGCGTCGATGTTACTTCCGGTGCCGATGCCGCGCCGGACTTGTAATTTCGATCGTCTTCTGCCGGAACGCCTCCGCAAACTCGTCGAATTGCAGATCGACTGCCGCCTCCGGCGTGATGATCTCATTCAACGATTGAGTTTCGACGAGCGGCTCGTCTTCGGTGAACCAATAATCATCAACCTCGCTCGGTATTTGCGAACTCACGCCGGAATGGAGCAATGTCGACGTTCCGTTTGCAAGATACACTCTCACTTGACTCGACGCCGCACCTTCCAATGTCACAGATGCCGAATCGCCGATATGAATGACATAATCCGAACCGGATACCGAATGCGCCGTGAGCTCGCCGTCAACAATTTTCAAAGTGTGAGTTCCCGCCGCCGTGTAATTCTGAATCAAGTCATTGCCGCTTAAGGAATCAAACTGATATACATTGCCGGGGAATGTCGAAGCAAAAACGGTATCGTTGCCTGCTCCTCCGTCGATCGTTGAGGCGTTGAAATCGCCGACGATTGAATCATTGCCGTCGCCGCCGAAAATGACATTGTTGTTTCCTTCGACTTGAATCAGATCGTTGTCTGCATCGCCGTAAAGCGTTGCGTTCGTTCCCGTGTTGATGAGCGTATCCGCGCCTTCACCGCCGTAAATCAAATTCGTATTTCCGTTGTTGGAAATTACATCATTGCCTTCTCCGCCGTCTGCCGTAATACTCGAGCCGCTGATAATCGAAATCATATCGGCACCTGCCCCGCCGTTCATTGATACATCGGACGTTCCGGTGTTGATGAAAACATCGGCACCTTCGCCGCCTTCAATCGTAACACTCGAGTAAGAGTTGTTGACGGTATCATT
Source organism: uncultured Selenomonadales bacterium (assembly GCA_937916025.1). The sequence continues at coordinate 731 of CALGGX010000237.1, read as the reverse complement.
GCCCGCGCCGCCGTCAATCATGGCTTTGGTGGCGGTGTTTCTTACGGAGTCGTTGCCTGCGCCGGCATTAATCGTCACATTACCGGCACCGAGAGCATTTAATAAAACGTCATCGCCTGCCCCGCCATCCATTGAAACGTTTGTTCGGAGATTATAGAGTGTATCATTGCCGTCACCGCCGCTGAGCGTAACATTCGTGCCGGAGTTATAAACGGAATCGGCACCCGCACTGCCATATATTATATTATTGTTGCCGTAGTTGTAGATGTAATCGTCGCCCGCGCCGCCGTCTGCAGTAACCGATGCTCCATTGATTGAAATTTCATCGCCATCCGCGCCGCCGTCGATCGTCACATTCGCGCCGCTTGATACGATCGAGTCCGTGCCCGCGCCGCCGTTGATTGACACATTCGCGCCGTTGTTGGTGATCGAATCGGCTCCGCCGCCGCCTGAAAGTACATTGCCGATGCCGTTGCTCGTGATCTGATCCGCACCTTCGCCGCCTTCAACCGTCGAAGTATTTCCTCTCACGGAGATCAAATCGCCGTCCGCGCCGCCGAATACGGAACTGTTATCGCCCGTTATCGAAATTGTATCAATTCCCGCGCCGCCGTTGATCGTTGCCAAACCGGAACTCGAAATCGAATCCGCGCCGTCACCGCTTTCGATCGTCACGTTGGAGCCGGAATTGTCAATCGTATCGTCTCCCGCACCGCCCGACAAATCAGATC
>CALGGX010000236.1 GCA_937916025.1 uncultured Selenomonadales bacterium | reverse complement strand
GTCAATATCCGAGTCGGCACCGTAATTATTTCTACTGACAATTAAAACCACCCTTATTCAATGCGTAATGCGTAATGAATAATTAGGAATTAGGAATGAGGAATGAGGAATGAGGAATTAAAAGCTCGTCTCTTTTAATTACGAATTACGAATTACGAATTACGAATTGCATTTTAAAATTTGTGTTGAAAGTTCAGCGTAAAGCCGAGGCTGTTGTAACCGGGATTATGCGATTTGCGCGTGCCGTTCGAGAAATGGCTGACCGAGTAGCCGAGGCTTACCGAATCCTCGTCATCATACTGCCACATCAGCCGCGGCCCCACGCGCCACATGAATCCGTAAGCCCGGGCATTCGCCGGATGCGCATGATTGCATGCCAACAAACTGCCGGTAAAATCACCCGCTGCATAGAGTTTACCCGTCAACTGCTGCTTCCAACGGAGCATGAATGCCGGTCCGAGTCCGACCGCGCCGCTCTCAAACAGATCGTCATTGCCATGCGTTCGGATATATCCGGTCGCGCGCATGAAAGTCAAGCCGCGCCACGCCGACAACGCCCGATGATCATGCACTTTCTGAAAGACGTGCAGATTGTAATTGTTGACTTTTCGACTGTCAAACATATGCCCGTTAAAGCGTTCCAATTGCACTTCAAAAGTACGTTTGGGCTCGGGATCGTCCGTTCGTTTGTCGGCATCGTCCGCGCTTGCAAACGACGGCGCGAATAACGTCAATGCGCAGGCAATCGGAATAAGAAATTTCTTCAAGAACTTCTCAACTCCTTCCAAAAAATGTCGTCGACGACGGCGGGATAATGTGCGTGCAACCAATCCGCCAGTTTGTTCCAAACGCGCCGCGCCTTTTTGCGCGCAATGAAGTCGGAGTAGTAAACGAGCGGAATGAGCACGGGCGTGCCGATGTTGTCGACAATTCGCATTTGAAATTGATTCGGCGCGAGGCGTTGCACCATGAAGTTGGTGATGTCGGTGTCGACAATCGCAATCGCCTCGTCGAGGAACTCGCGTTTGAAGTCGAGCAACACCGCGCGGCGCGTTTTCAATTCGTCGGGATTCGGAGCTTCGGGAATGAAATCCTTCAGATCGAGCGAAGGCTTGCCGTCAAAATCGACAACGCGCTCGAAAACCAAACCGACGCCGAGATTGGTGTCGACACTGCCGAAGAATTTCGTCACGAGCTTCGAGCGCGACAACTTTTCCGCGCAAATTCGGCGATATCGCAATTCTTTTTTGACGTCGCCGTCGTTGGGATCGAAGGCGATCTTTACGCATTTCGACGGCTCGTCGGGATGAATGTACGCCGCCTGATGCCCGCCCTTGCCGATAAACAACTCGTCGGTCAATATCAATGTTTTCTTCTGATCCAATGAATGTAAATCCTTTCAAGCAATTGCCGAAACCGCAATCGCAAAACTTGCAGAAGGCGCGGACGTTGTTCTTCGCAATCGATCGTCGCGGGCGGCTGAATTGCCCGTTTCGGTTTGATTGTCGAAAACATTTCGATCTCGCCGATGCCGAATTCGCCGTCGGCACTGAGGATGCGAAACTCCGCGCGGGTGATCTCAATCGGCGTCGGCAATTCGATCACGGTCGGAAGCCCGCCGCGCTCGACTCTGCACTCGAGCGACATGCTATTATCAAACGAAATGCGCAGTTTGTCAACGAAACCGTCGAGCACGCCGTAAATTTTTATGAGCCGAACCGATTGCGGCGCGTTCCAATGAAATGTCAATCGCCGCTCGCGATCGTCTTTCGACGGCGTCCATGCGAAATTGCCAAAACGCGGCGGACTTTCGTTGATGTCAATCAGATCGAGGATTCGGAAATCGCAGACCGCGTCCGCATTGCCGCTCGACGCCGATACTTTTGCTCGGAACGTGATCGAATCCGTTCGCCGCTCGAAAAAAACTTCGTCGGCATTGATGATCGCGAGCGCGTTGCGTTGAATGCGTTGCGATTTATGCGCGAAGACCGCGCGGGCGATCGGGTTGCCTTTCAACAGCGGCTTGCGATATTGCGGCAGGATCGGAAATCGAATGCGCGACTCCCAATCGTAAAAGAACTTGCCGATCAGATCGAAATCATACGCTTCCAAACCGAGACGCGGTCGCTTGGTTGGCAACAGGCAATCGGAATGCAAATCCTGCTCGGCGGTAAACGCCGTCGCGTACGCGAGCTTTTTAAATACCGTCGGACGATATTCTTCGCAATGCAGAATTTCGCCCATTATCCGATCGAACGCCAACGACAACGCGCGATGATCGGCATGAAAATCCAAATCGACGCAAAAGATCACGTCCGCGCGGAGCTCGAGAATCAATGACTTGAGATCGGCAAAAAAATTCGCGCGAGTGTATGTCGATTGCCGCCACGGTTTGAAGCCGCGCGGCGCGTATGTCGACGAATGCCCGGCTCTCGATTGCATGGGAGTTTCGGCGTAAAAGACATGCGGCTTGCCGGTGCCGTTATACGTATCGCCGTAGCCGAGCCAAATGACATGATCGGAATCGACGCCGAGGATTTTGAGCGACTCGATTGCTTCCGCCGCGCGAACTTCTGCCGATTGCTCGAAATCGCCGTTCGTCGAATACGCTGCGAAAATCTCCGCGCCTTTTCTCGACAGCGAAACTATCATCGAGCCGGCGACATTGATCTCGTCGTCGGGATGCGGTGCCAAGATCAGAACTCTCATCGTGCAATCAACTCTTTCGACAGCCGGTTTCGGCAATATAAAATCATTGACATAAAAACAGGCTGATTATATGATCTCAAGCAAAGCGAATGCAAGGGAGAGATGGCGATTGAAGGCGGTGAAACTGTTTTTGCTCTGTCTGAGTTTGCTGAGCTTGGCAATTCTGAGCGGTTGCGGCGAGACTCAATCGACGGGCGACGAAGGCGAATATCAAAAAGTGCGGCTGGTAATGACATGCAACGGCACCGATATTACGTCGGACGCCAAAGTGAGCAAGAAATTTGCCGAGCTGGTTTCGGAAGCATCAAACGGCAACGTGCAGATCGATGTCTTTACGAATGATGTACCGGCGGGCGGCGATATGAGTCGCGGCGTCGAGATGGTTGCGGACGGCGCGGTTGACTTCGGTTCGTATGCGGCAACGGTCATGTCCGTGATTGACGAGCGTCTTTCTGTCGGCTCGGTGCCGTGGACTTTCGACAATTATCAGGAAGTGCGACACATCATCGACTCGACGGGCGGCGAATACTATGCGAAACTGCTCGCCGTGCAGGGCTTGACGTACCTCGGCTCGACGCATAACGGTTTTCGTCAGGTCTCGAACAACAAACATCCCGTTCAAACGCCGGAAGATCTCGAAGGCTTGACAATCCGAGTGCCCGGCGGCGATTTTTACTTCCGATTTTGGCGCGCGTTTGACGTGAATCCGGTCGCCATGACGAATTTGCAGTCGGTGTATTCGGCAATTCAACAGGGCGTCTTTGACGGGCAGGAGAACGGCTTCAGCGTCACCGACTCCGCGCGGCTCAATGAAGTTCAGAAGTACATGACGGTTTGGAATTACACTTACGAGAATTATCTCTTCGTCGCCAACACGACTTCGTTTGAAATGCTTGAGCCGAGAACGCAACAACTCATTCGCGAGAAAATGGCAGAGGCTTGCGAATGGGGTCGAGACATTGTCGAAAACGAAGACGACGCCCTCCGACAAAAATTCATCGACGGCGGCACGGAATTGACGATACTCACAGCCGAACAATTGAAACCGTTTCAAGAAAAAGCTCGCAATGTTCGACATAAAATGATTGAAAGATACGGCGCGGAAGCCTGCGAAGCCTTCAAAATATATTGATCCGGACGCGATAAAAATGTCAACTGAATATTGTTGACGCAAAAAACATTGACAGTTATTTTGATGCGTTATATTATCAAAAACCAAACAAAAACAACTTCAAAGGAGGGATCTGTTTTGGAGACGGCAGCAGTAAAGAGGATTTTGATGTTGATGACCCTGCTCTGTTTCATCGTACTGTCGAGCGGTTGCGGCGAAGATCAGCAACAGGGCGAGCGCAAAGAAGGCGAGTATCAGCGCATCAAACTTGTCATGACCGTCAACGGCACGAACATCGCCACCGACACGAAGGTCGCGAATAAGTTTGCGGAACTCATCGCCGAAGAGACGAACGGCAACATTGTCATCGACGTCTTTCCGAACGATCAGCTGGCGGGCGGCAACGCGTCAAAAGGCATTGAAATGATCGCTGACGGCGCGGTTGATCTGGCGGCATATGCGGCGGGCGTCATGGCGGTTCTCGACGAACATCTTCTGATCGGCTCGGTGCCGTGGACTTTCAACAACTATCAAGATGCTCGGCGTATCATCGACTCGACGGGCGGCAAGTACTACGAAAAAATTCTCGCGACGCAAGGCATCACGTATCTTGCTTCGGCGCACAACGGTTTTCGTCAAGTGACAAACGGCAAGCACGCGGTTCGGACGCCCGAGGACGTTGCCGGACTCAAGATCAG
>CALGGX010000235.1 GCA_937916025.1 uncultured Selenomonadales bacterium | reverse complement strand
TTTCCCTACACGACGCTCTTCCGATCTGCAAGCGGCTCGTTTTTGTTTCCGATAATTTGTCGCGTAACGGTTTACCCGATATCAATGCCGCAATCAAAAAAGCGTCCGTCGAAGGCGATCACGTGCTCGTCGGCTTATCGCAAGCGTTGATGTTGCGAGGAGCCGAAGTGTTTTCAAATACGTTGCACGACATGCTCGAGCGTTCGGTCGAAGGGCGCGGCGTCGTGTTACTGTTTCGTTGCGCGTCGATATTGCGGGATTTTGTAATGCAAGATCGGAGACGCGAGCATCGAGTGTTGCTTGTCGAAGGCGAACGCTCGCAATTGCCGACAATTCGATTCTCGAAATCGGAATGTCTCGGCACGCATGCATTGCGAGGGATCGGCGAGTTTTTGCAATTTCTCGAGCGGGCGACGGACGCTGAAGTCGCTCGGCAACCGATCACGGTGATCACTTCACTGTCGAGCGGGCTGTTTGCAAATTCGATGTATCGGCTTGAAAATGCGGATGCGTATGAAAGTCTGTCGGACGAGCTGAAGCGAGCGATCCCGAGAGATTTCGGCAGTGACGATCAATGGCAGCGATTGATCGGAAAAATTTCGGCTTGCAAAAATCTCGAGGAGCTGATCGAAAAAACATTCGGCTCGCTCTCGGACTTGCAAAAAAATCTGTCGCGAATGTCGAAGCTCGACGACGATGATCGTTGGCTGTTGCAGATCGCATTGAAAATGTTCGACGATCAAAGCAATGCATATTTGTCGCTCGCGCTGAATAATTGCAATGATTATCGAGATTTTCAAAAGCACTTGTACTTGGATTTAATCGATGTCGAATTGAATGATACGAATTTCGAGCAACTCTATGAAGGACGACGGCAATTGATCGGGCAGTTGCGGAGTGATTCGGCATTGGCTCGGCAGTATTGCGATCGGCTCGGCAAACGTCAACGCGCGGTGATCTTTTACCTGACGGACGCAAACGATTCCGAGCGACGCGAGTTCATGCAGTGCCTGAATGATTACGATTACGACGATGACGAATTGCATCGCGCGCTTGCAAAGTTCGGCAACTTGTCGCTCTACATGCGCGATTTCGTGTTTGATTGCAGAAATGCGAAACTCTCGGACGATGACGCAGACTTCGCCGTCGAGTTGACGAGATATTTTCGAGATTACAAGCGACAGAAACTGCTCAATCGGCTCGACGAAGAATTTTTGTCGCGCGTTTGGCAATACGCCTGCTCGCGTCCTTACAACAAATTGCAATCGCGCAGCAACATCCTCGCGCATCTCGATCTGAAAAATGCCTCGCTGTTTTTCTTCGACGCGTTGGGCGCGGAATATCTCGCGTTCATTGCAGACAAATGCTCGGAATACGATCTGCTTGCGGAGATTTATGTCGGGCGTTGCGAATTGCCGTCGCTCACCGAGAACAACAAGGAATTTCCGGCGCGCTTCGACGATTGTCGCAAGATTGACGCGCTTGATAACATCAAACATCACAGTCAGACGTATGATTATCAAAAATGCAAATTGCCGATACATTTGTTTGCGGAGCTCGAGCTGATCGACAAAGAATTGCGCAATATCCAATCGAAACTGCTCAACGACGAGATCGAGCGCGCGGTCGTCGTTTCGGATCACGGAGCGAGTCGGCTTGCCGTGCTGTATGCGCATGATTCGGATGCGGCGATTGCACTTGACGATGTCGGCAGTCATGGCGGTCGGTGTTGTCGGACTGATTGCGATCCGAGAATTGAGCGCGCGGCATACGAAAACGGCTGGGCGATCCTCGCCGATTACGATCGATTCAAGGGCGGCAGACGCGCCGAGGTCGAGGTGCATGGCGGAGCTTCACTCGAAGAAGTGATCGTGCCGGTGATCATCATCTCGAAACGTCCGCGCGGAATTGAGATCGGATTGGTCGAGGACGTCATTACGCTCAAGCCGCACACGACTCCGACGCTGACGATTTTTTCAAACATTCCGATTCGCGAGCCGCGCCTCTGCATCAACGACAATTTCTATGACGGCGAATTGCCGGACGATAAACATGCGCGATTCGCACTGCCGAACATCAAACGCAAGGGCAAATACCGTGCGGTTGTCTTCGACGGCAGTAAAATACTGTCCGAGCCGCTCGCATTTACCGTCAAGCGAATGACTCGGGAAGTGGATTTGTTGTGAGCGCGGAGGTTTTCGCATGACAATCGAGAAATTGAGAGACGCCTTCGACGAAATGATCGTCTTCAAGGATTTGAAAAAGAACAATTTCATCGCGGCGTTCAAACTGCCGTCGTTCATGCGCGATTGGGTTTTGAAACGCTTTCAAGACGAGCGCGGCGAGCTCGACATCGAGGCGACGACGAATTTTATCCGCACGTTCATACCGAAAAAAGACGATTGGAAGTCGATCAAAAACCGCGTAATCAATTGCAATGAGCGCGTCAAATTCCTGTCGAAGATCGCAATCGACATCGACATCAAAACGCAGGCATTGTCGTTTGCGTTGCCGGACTTCGATCTGAAGTTTCAAGACACGATGATTTCGCTCGATGTGTGGTCGAGGATCGGTGACGCGCTTTTGAAGGCGGAGGAAAATTGGGGAATTGTCGAGCTCGGATATCAGCCGCCGTCCGGAACCAAAACCGGCAAGATCAAACTGCTCGATTTTAAAGATTTTCGCCCGTACATCGTCGATCTCGAAGAATTTAAATACGCGCGGGAGTCATTTACTCTCGACGAGTGGATTGATCTGCTCCTCGGCGCGATCGATTACAATGCGGCAGGTTACGAGTCTCGGCAACAAAAATTGTCGATGATCTCTCGATTGTTGCCGTTCGTCGAGAAGCGGCTCAACATGATCGAACTCGCGCCGAAAGGCACCGGCAAGTCGTACCTGTTCGGCTCGTTCAGTCGTTACGGCTGGCTGTCGAGCGGCGGCACGATGTCTCGCGCGCGAATGTTTTACGATCTCGCGCGGCGGAAAGAAGGTTTGGTGTTCGGTCGGGATTATGTCGCACTCGATGAAGTCCAGACGATCAATTTCTCCGATGTCGACGAGATGCGCGGCGTGTTGAAGGGCTACATGGAGAACGGCAAGTACACGGTCGGCAGTCATGAAGGCTCGGCGGATGCGGGCATTGTTCTGCTCGGAAACATTTCTGCCGGTCGAATGAACGAGTACATCAACATGTTCGGCGAGTTGCCGAGCGTCTTTCATGAAAGTGCGTTACTCGATCGATTTCACGGCTTTTTGAAAGGCTGGAACATTCCGCGAATGAATGACGATCTGAAGATATGCGGTTGGGCGTTGAACTCGGAGTATTTCGCGACGATCATGCATGAATTGCGCGATGATCCGATCTTCCGAGTGCTGGTCGACGAGCTGATCGAAGTGCCCGAGCGCGCCGATACTCGCGATACAGAGGCAATCAAGCGATTGAGCACGGCATTTTTGAAATTGCTGTTTCCGCACGTAAAGAGCGTCGACGAAATTTCGCGAGACGAGTTTCAAACGTACTGCCTGAATCCGGCAATGGAGATGCGCACGATTATCAAACTGCAATTGAACATTCTCGACCCGGACGAGTTCGGCGGCAAACCGGTTCCGGCTTTAAGCGTGAAGGAGATTGGGCGATGAAGTGCGTCGTTTGCGAGAAATCGCCGCTCACTCGGAATGAGATCGGCATTAACAAAAAATTGCTCGGCGCGGATGTGCGGAATTTTTTTTGCCTGCAATGTCTGGCGGAATATCTCGAGGTCGAAGTGCAAGACATTCTCGACAAGATCGAAGAGTTCCGCGCGGAAGGTTGCAAGCTGTTTCGATAGGTGATGCGAATGATTTATGCCGATAATGCGGCGACGACTCCGCTCGATGCGCGCGTTTTCGAGGCGATGAAGCCGTTTCTGCTGAATGAATATGCGAATGCATCTCAACCGTACTCGTTCTCTCGGACGGTTCGGAAGGCGTTATGGAACGCGCGAGAGACGATTGCGAATTGCATCAACGCGTCGCCGGAAGAGATTGTTTTTACGTCCGGCGGCACCGAAAGCGACAATCAGGCGATCAAAAGCGTAGGTACGAGCGGCGGAGCGATCATTGCTTCGGCGATCGAGCATCACGCCGTGCTCAATTCATGCAAGGCGATTGAGAGACTCGGTTGCCGCGTTCGATTGATTAAGCCGAATTTCGACGGTAAGATCGATCGCAATGATCTGAAAGACATGTTAACGAATGAAACGCGCTTGGTCTCGATCATGACAGTCAACAATGAAATCGGAACCGTGCAACCGATCGGCGAATTATGCGCGATTGCCCATGCCGAAGGCGCGCTGTTTCATACAGATGCGGTGCAGGCAGTCGGGCACATGCCGATCGATGTCAAAGCACTCGGGATTGATCTGCTTTCGGCTTCGGCGCATAAATTCAACGGTCCGAAAGGCGTCGGTTTTTTGTTCGTGCGTAACGGCGTGCAACTCTCGCCGCTGATCGACGGCGGCAGTCAGGAGTTTGACAGACGCGCAGGAACGGAGAATGTTGCGGCGATAGTCGGCATGGCTGAGGCACTTCGATTGAATTGCGATCGAATGGAAGAAAATTGTCGACACATTCGAGAATTGGAAGATGCGTTTTTGGATCGGCTCGAGATTTCATATGTTCGGAACGGCGGACGAAGAACTCTGCCGGGATTGATAAGTCTGTCGTTCGAGGGCAAGAGCGGCGAGGCGATTCTGCATCGCATGGATTTAATGGGAATTTGCATATCGACCGGTTCGGCATGCGACGGACAACGCGATCAAGTTTCGCATGTGTTGAAGGCAATTCGATTGAATGAGTCGGCAGCGCGCGGGACGATCAGAATTTCGTTCGGCAAGCAAAACACTCTTGAGGACGCGGCGCGGCTTGCAGATGCATTGACGAAAATCGTTTCGGATTGAGCTCGGCAACGAGCTTTTTTTTTTCGCCGAAATGCGGTATAATCACGACAAAAATCGAGAGGACGAATGCATTGGACAACAGGATCAGGAATTTTTCGATCATAGCGCACATCGATCATGGCAAATCGACGCTGGCGGATCGGTTGATAGAAATGACTGGGACGCTCGCCAAGCGCGAGATGTCGGATCAAGTGCTCGACAACATGGAGCTCGAACGCGAGCGCGGCATTACCATCAAAGCGCAGACAGTTCGGCTGAAATACACCGCATCGGACGGGCAGGAATATCGATTGAATTTGATTGACACGCCCGGACACGTCGATTTCAATTATGAAGTGTCTCGATCTCTGGCGGCATGCGAAGGCGCGCTGTTGATAGTCGACGCGACGCAGGGAGTCGAGGCGCAAACGCTGTCGAACGTGTACCTCGCGCTCGATCATGATCTCGAGATCATACCGGTGATCAACAAGATCGATCTGCCTTCAGCCGATCCCGAGCGCGCGCGGCAGGAGATCGAAGACGCGATCGGACTCGATGCGAGCGGCGCAATTCTCTGTTCGGCGAAAACCGGCGAGGGCGTTGATAAGATTCTCGAAGAGATCGTCGAGCTGATCCCGCCTCCGCGCGGAGATCAAAAAAAGCCACTGAAGGCGTTGATATTCGACTCGCAATTTGACTCTTACAAAGGCGCGGTGGCTCACGTTCGCATTTTCGACGGTTGCGTCAAAAAAGGCGATCGGTTGAAATTGCTGGCAACGGGCAAAGAATTTGAAGCGACCGAGCTCGGATATTTCTCGCCGTCGATGATGGAAACGAAGGAATTGTCGGCAGGAGATGTCGGTTACATTTGCGGCTCACTGAAAGACGTGCATGACGTTCGAGTCGGCGATACGATCACGGAGTTGGATCGGCAATCGGAGCCGTTGCCGGGCTATCGCGCGCAGATGCCGATGGTTTTCGCCGGATTGTATCCGACAGACAACGTCGATTACGAAAATCTGAAAGACGCGCTCGAGAAATTGCAATTGAATGACGCGGCGTTGGTTTATGAACCGGAAACTTCGGCGGCGTTGGGCTTCGGCTTTCGATGCGGCTTCCTCGGGCTGTTGCATTTGGACGTGATACAGGAGCGGCTCGAGCGCGAGTACGGGCTGAATTTGGTGATGACGGCACCGAGCGTGGTGTATCGCGTGACGCAGACGAACGGCGAGGTTTTGATGATCGATAATCCGGCGAAACTTCCTCCGCAACAGAAAATCACGACGATTGAAGAACCGATCGTCAAGGCAACTGTGATCGTGCCGAGCGATTATATCGGCGCAGTGATGGAGATATGCAGGGAGCGGCGCGGCACGTACGTCGGTATGGATTACGTCGACAAGACGCGCGTGATGTTGACTTACGATTTGCCACTCTCGGAGATACTCTACGACTTTTTCGATCGATTGAAGTCGATGACGCGCGGTTATGCGTCGTTGGATTATGCGTTCGATCGATACGCGCCTTCGGAGATGTCGAAGCTGGATATATTGCTGAACGGGGAGATAGTGGATGCATTGTCGACGATCGTGCACAAGAGTCGTGCCGCGAGAGTGGGGCGTGCATTGGCGTTGAAACTCAAGCGCACGATCGATCGACAAATGTTTGAAGTCGTAATTCAAGCCGCACTCGGTGGAAGAGTGATTGCGAGAGAACGTATTGCACCGTACAAAGCCGATGTTATCAGCAAGTTATACGGAGGACACATCGAAAGAAAGTTAAAACATATACGAAACCAAAGAGAAAACAAAAAACGAATGAAAGCAATCGGTAAAGTGTCATTGTCTCAAGACGCGTTCATGGCAGTCTTAAAGATTACCGACGACGATCTCAAATAAATCTCAATCGACGTACTCAAAAACATATCCCTTGACTGCTCTCTGTTTTCCGCGACAAACTTTGCTGATACTCGACGAATTAAGTTCGAGTGCCTCCGCCGCCATACTTACCGATTGATACACAATGCCATTTGTGAGGCACCGAACCGAGCGACAATTTGATCTGAGCTCCGGCTCCGAAGTTTCAATGACCGGACGATCAAGCCGCCGCCAATGGAAGCCGCCTGCCGTCTTGCGCTTCCCGAGACATACGCCGCCGATCGTTCCGGCTTTAATGCCCGTTGCCCTTTCGGCTGACGCAAGTGATTCGTATTCAATGCCGGTTTCGATGCAGAGAACAGGCACTGCTGTTGCTTCCAATCGATTACGCCTCTCTTCGTCACTCATGACTCTCTTTTCGGTCGGATCAACGTACTCGAAATGCAAGCCTTTAATGGTCTGCGATTTGCCGTTGCAGACAGAGTACAGACTCGAAAGATTGAGCTCAAGACTTGCGGCGGCAGCAACTGCCGACTCATAGACAATGCCGGTTTCAATGCACCGAACCGCGCGGAAGCGACGATCGCGATTGTCGATCTCCTCATCCGTAACACGACGCCAATGATAGCCGCCTGCCGTTCTCGAACGTCCCGTGCAAACCGAACTGATGTTCGCAGGTTGAAGTCCTATGCTCTCGGCAGCGGCGAGCATTGATTCATAAACAACGCCGGTCTCGATGCAAATGACTGCAACATTGTTTACCGAGCCGCGATTTTCGTTGAGCCGATCAGAGATATGTTGAGCTCTGTCGGGATCGACGAATCGAAATGTCAAGCCTTTAATCGATTTCGTTTTTCCATGGCAAACGTATGCTACTGCCGTTCGCGATACTCCGAGTTCTTTTGCGGCTTCGGTGATCGATGAATAAACGATTCCGGTTTCAACGCAAACGATGGGAATACTGCATGCCTCTTTTGTTTTTGCGATTGCCTCTTCACTGCGTCCGTTCGCGAGCTTCGTTGCCGAGATTTTCGCCTTCACTTCTTCGGAACGCGGAATGCCGTAGAGTGGATTATTCGCGCCGGAGAGTGCGGCACTGAGTTTTGCCTTCTGCTCGTCGGTGAGATGCTTGCCGTACATTGGATTGTTGGCACCGAGATTTACTTCGCGCAAGTGCTGTTTGTGTGCCTCGGTGAAGATTCTGCCTTTAAGTGCCGCCGAAATGTTAGCGCGTGTCTGCTCGGTGTGATGCCAACCCGCAATGTGTTCGCCGCCCTCGGTCAGATTGTAGCCGAAGTTCGGATCATTGCTGTTGAACCGAGCGATGAAATACCTTTCGAGCATGCAGAGCTCATCGAGCGTTTTTCCTTCCGCGAGAATTTCGACGGAGAAGTTCTCGATTCCGTGCTTGCGAATGGCATGCCCGATCGGGTA
>CALGGX010000234.1 GCA_937916025.1 uncultured Selenomonadales bacterium | reverse complement strand
AAGGCGGACGTCATACTCCGTTCTTCGCAAATTATCGCCCGCAATTCTATTTCCGCACAACGGACGTTACGGGCGTCGTCAGCAATCTGAAAGACAACGACGGCAATGCGGCAGAAATGTGCATGCCCGGCGACAACATTGAAATGCAAGTCGAACTCATCACCCCGATCGCAATCGAAAAAGGTCTGCGCTTTGCAATTCGCGAAGGCGGTCATACGGTCGGTGCGGGACGCGTCATCGACATCGACGAGGCTTGAGATTTAAATCAGAAGTGAGGAATTGACAATTAGGAATTAGGATCGGGCGTTGAGTTTCGGCTCCTAATTCCTAATTTGATGATCAAATACCGGCAGAAAGCTCGGAGTGCGTCGAGGGAACTGCCGCAGATAATTATTGGAGGAGGAAAATTCATTGCCTGCACCTGCAAAACCGAAGAAACAGCAGAAGATTCGCATTCGTCTCAAGGCATACGATCACAAGTCGCTTGATCACAGCGCGGCGAAGATCGTAGAGACGGCAAAGAAAACCGGCGCGATGGTCTCCGGACCGATCCCGCTCCCGACGGAGAAAGCGATTTACACGATTCTCCGCTCGCCGCACGTCAACAAAGATTCCCGCGAGCAGTTTGAAATGAGAACGCATAAGCGGCTCATCGACATTCTGCAGCCGACGAACAAAACAGTCGATGCATTGATGCGGCTTGATTTGCCGGCCGGCGTCGACATCGAGATCAAAGTGTGAGGAGGCGTGATTAAATGTCGAAAATGATATTGGGCATCAAGCTCGGCATGACGCAACTCTTCACCGAAGAGGGTAAAGTCATTCCCGTGACGGTCATTCAATCCGGCAACAACGTCGTTCTCCGCAACAAAAACGTCGACACGGACGGATATTTCGCAACGCAGATCGGCTTCGGCGAGATCAAAGAGAAACACGTCAACAAGCCGATGGAAGGGCAATTCAAAAAAGCCGGCGTCAACCCCGTGAAATTCATTCGCGAGATGCGTTTGACGGGCGAGTCGGAGTACAAAGTCGGCGACAAGATCGAAGTCGACGTGTTTGAAGCGGGCGAGTTGGTTGACGTGATCGGCACGTCGAAAGGCAAAGGCTTCGCCGGCGGCATCAAGCGTCATAACTTTGCACGCGGTCCCATGGGTCACTGCTCGAAATCGCATCGCGAGCCCGGCTCGACGGGCGCAATGCTCTCCGGTCCCGGCGGTCGCGTGTTCAAAGGCAAGAAATTGCCGGGACGCATGGGCGGAGTTCGCACGACGATTCAGCGTTTGACGGTCGTCAAGATTGACAAAGATCGGAATTTGATCCTGATCAAAGGCGCAATTCCGGGACCGAAGAAAGGGCTCGTCATCGTCAGAAATACCGTCAAACCCGGCAAAGTCAAAAAGCAATAAGAAAGGAGGCGTGCAACATGCCAACAGCAACGGTCTATAACATGACAAACGAAAAAGTCGGCGAGATCGAACTCAGCGACAACATCTTCAATGTCGAAATGAACGCCGGACTTGTGCATCAAGCAGTCGTAATGCAGCTCGCCTCGCAACGTCAGGGAACGCATTCGACAAAAACTCGCGCAATGGTACGCGGCGGCGGCAGAAAACCGTGGCGGCAGAAAGGTACCGGACGCGCGCGTGCGGGCTCGCGTCGGAGTCCGTTGTGGCGCGGCGGCGGAATCATCTTCGGACCGCATCCCCGCGATTATTCCTTCAGCATGCCGCGCAAACAGCGTCGGCTCGCGCTCAAATGCGTGCTCTCGGATAAAGTCAAGAGCGGCGATCTGATTGTGCTCGACGATCTCAATTTCGAGGCTCCGAAGACGAAACAATTCGTCAAACTGCTTAACGATTTCAATGTCGAGAAGAAGGCACTGTTCATTACGCTCGAGATGATCGAAAACGTCACGCGCTCGGCAAATAACATTCAGGGCGTCAAAACAATCGCCGCGCTTAATCTGAACGTCTACGACATCCTTAATCACGATAAGCTCTTCATTACGAAAGACGCCATCGCCAAAATCGAGGAGGTGTACGTCTGATGGAAGCTCGGGATATCATCATCCGCCCGTTGATCACCGAACGCTCGACGGAGTTGATGGCGGAAGGCAAGTACGTCTTCGTCGTCGACAAGCGGGCAAACAAAATTGAGATCGGCAAAGCGGTTCGCGAGATTTTCGATGTGAAAGTCGACTATGTTCACACCGTCAACGTCAAGGGCAAAGTAAAGCGTCGCGGTCGTACGGTCGGCAAACGTCCGGATTACAAAAAAGCGATCGTCAAGCTGGCTGAAGGCGAGACAATCGAGTTCTTCAGCGCGTAATTTTGAAGGATTGGAGGTTACAACGAGTTGGGCATTAAAACATTCAAGCCGTACACTCCCGGCAGACGTTTCATGACGGTTTCGACCTTCGAAGAGATCACGACCGACAAGCCGGAGAAGTCATTGCTCGCGCCGTTGAAGAAACACGGCGGACGCAATCAGCAGGGACGTTTGACGGTGCGGCATCGCGGCGGCGGGCATAAACGCCGTTATCGCATCATTGATTTCAAACGCAATAAAGACGGCATGACGGCAAAAGTCATGACGATCGAATACGATCCGAACCGCAGTTCGCGCATTGCACTTCTTCAGTACGAAGACGGCGTAAAGACATACATTATCGCGCCGAACGGTCTGAAAGTCGGAGATGTGCTCGAGTCGGGAGCCGAGGCTGATATCAAAACCGGCAACGCGGTGCC
>CALGGX010000233.1 GCA_937916025.1 uncultured Selenomonadales bacterium | reverse complement strand
AAAAAAAACCCAGCACGAGGGAAGAAGAATCAGTCGTAAGTCGTAAAATCTTATCGAGCAGACGCACCGGCTTCGGCGTATCGAAAACGCCACAGTTAAACAGCTTCTTCAACTCGATGCTCGCCTCAGAAGTCGTACCGCTATCGTCATACCGCCACAGATCGACCGGCACCATACCCGGCATCTCGTCGCGATACAACTTCAGCCGCGGAAACTTCGCCAAACCGTCCGCGCCCCACCACAGACGCCCTTCGGCAACGTGACGATGATATTTCTCCTCGCTGTGCTTCCAAGCATGCGTCGGATGATTAATAATGCGTCCGTCGGGAGCCGTCAACGGATAAACGAGATTGGGACGTTTGTCTTTCGTCGCCGGATTGACATATGATACAGAAGTCCAATCTCCGCGCGGATCGTTATCGGGATTGGAATATGTAGAATCGGCTTTCTCAGTTCGCGGTTCTTTAAGAACGAATAACGCATCAGATTTTCTGTAGCACAGAATGCTGTCCTTCACAGAATTAAACAGTTTTGCATTGTTACTTCGACCGTAGCGTTTCTCCCACGAAATATTGGCGATAAAATTCTCCTCGCCGAAGACTTCATCGCACATTTTTTTGAGATTAGCCTGTTCGTTGTCATCGATGGAAATAAAAATGACGCCGTCATCCGTCAGCAAATTCCTCGCCAACAGCAGACGCGAATATATCATCGAGCACCAATCCGAGTGAAATCGCGGATTCGACTCGCTGTTCTCGACAAAATTCTTATTGCCGACATCATCATACAGATCGATCGCCGCCTCATACTCCTCCTCTTCCATCTCGAAACGATCGCAATAGATGAAATCATGCCCCGTGTTGTAGGGCGGATCGATGTAGATCAGCTTGACCTTATTCATGTAACTCTGTTGCAGCAACTTCAGCACGTCAAGGTTATCGCCCTCGATGTAGAGATTGCGCGTATCATTCCAATCGACGCTCTCCTCCACGCACGGACGCAATGTTTTGTCGACGCGACGATACGCCTCCGCGCGCGCCGCATTTTTGCCGACCCACGTGAATTGATATGCCTCGTTGCCATCGGGCAAGCGACCGGACAGAATATCCTTCAACAATTCTGCATTGAAGGCCGGTTTCAACTTGCCGTCCGCGCCTCGCATTTCCGTCAAACACTCGGGAAAAATTTTGCCGAGCTGTACAATCTTTTCATGCAAGACGTCCGCCGACTTGCCTTCCGTCCGATCCACTTCGCAATCGCTCCACTTCGTTCTGCCAAATTTTCAACTGCCCGTTCATCTCAAGTTGACGGTTGAATTGTTTTTCGGAACACATCTTTCGACTTAAGGTTTTCATTTTCCTTTCAATTAATAAAATTTTGTTGAAGCGATTGATGACGTCGGAAAAAGTTTCGCCGGGAATTCCCTGCAACGATTTGCCTGCAATTTGCCGAATGAAATTTTCATAAGCGTCGTCGAGCGTCAAGCCCTGCAATGCGATCGGCGATTCGTCTTCCGAAAACCGGTCGGTGTAGAAGTAATTTTTGGAGATCGATTCGTTTTTATATGCCGCACACGCTCGATACAAGCCGTTGCGGCTCAACACAAAAATGATCTTATACGAGGAGATCGCCTTGTCGATCAGACGCAAAATCTTTTCGTCGATCGGCTCCGCGCGGAGTTTCAGCTCGAAAATCTCGATTTCCGTGACGTAATTGCCTGCCGCAAGATTGGTCGTGTCAACCGAGATTTTGTTTTGCCAACAGATTGTCTCAACCTGCTCGGCAAATTTTTTTTGGAGTGCCGTCGAAATTTTTACGCGCTTTTTAGCATGCTCGTAAATTTCTTGTTTCGGAACGCGTTGATTGAACTCCGTCGACTTCGGCAGATTAAACATTATCTCACCACCAAAAAACAAATCAACTCGAAGTCGTCAATGCCCGCAATCGGAGAAATCAACGCCGTCGTGCCGCCGGGGCGAAACAGACTGCTGATGTCGCTCACTTTTTTCGTTTCGACGACAGACGCGATCGCATCGTTAAGCAACTTCGAGATCGCTGTCATATTGCGACCGTCGTCGGTCTCGGCATTGAAGGCTCGACAGAGTTCGGCAATCGGCTCGTTTTTGCTGCGGCAGATCGATCGCATCGTGTCCAACAACTTTTTCGGATCGAGATAATCGTTGACGATCCTGCCGTCCGCTCCGACATAAATCATATAGAACGGGTGCAGCCGATTGAGATTGTCGGCATTGACGGCGCGATTGCGATTTTTGAGCACGAAGACAACTCCGGCTGGATTGTCGTTCGCCTCCGCCACCGCATGCAAGCCGAGAGGTTTGTTGTATA
>CALGGX010000232.1 GCA_937916025.1 uncultured Selenomonadales bacterium | reverse complement strand
CCGCCGATTCGGTGCTGATCGTTACGATTGACGAGCACGAGTATTTGCATCTCGGTTGCTTGCTCGAAGATATATTTCCCTGCACGAGTATTTGCATCTCGGTTGCTTGCTCGAAGATATATTTCCCGAGGCGCACATTCAGATGGTGAGCATCGTGATCAATCCGAACGGCGTCGCGCGCGGTCACGAAATGTATCGCGTCGAGGAGTATGCATTCTTCGTTTACCTCGGCGGCGCGAGCCCGGCAATGCTCGACGATGCGATGTTCACTTCAGAAGTTGCGAGCAAAAAAACGACCGACCGAGAGGTTGCTGAAAGTAACCACTCCCGGCGGGCGCAAGTCCGGTGGGAGAGGTTACTGAGGGGCGGCAGTAATTCCGACCGCAATCACTCTCCCGGGTGTTTTTATCCTGTTTACATCGATCCGCAGAAACAGAAAATCGTTGACATCGGCGAAGCACTCAATAAATCGCAAATCCGAAGCGTGCTCTTCGATCGTCCGGGACTGGTGACCGTGTGGCCGATCGCCGAAGGCACGCACGAAGAGAAGACGTGGCGAATGACCGCCGCGAGTCTTCGCAAGCTCGTCGAGCAGGGCTTCGCCAAAGTCGGCGCGTATAACAAAAATCTGGATCGTTGGTCGCTATTATACCTCGGAACGAAGCAACGCGAAAGAATTAATCTCGGGCAAATCAAAATTGTCGGGCGTGACGAGAACGGAGTCGTCATCGTCGAAGAAGCCGAAGATCAAGTGATCAAACGCGTGCCGAAGACCGTGTGGAATCGGCAAGCGCACAGTGCGGGCGAGTACGGCTCGCGATTGATCAGGCGAATTTTGCCGGGGCGTTTCTTCCCTTTTCCGAAATCGCTGTATGCGGTGCGCGATGTTTTGAAATCGATCCTTGCCGATAAGCCGAACGCATTGATCGTCGACTTCTTTGCGGGGAGCGGCACGACCATGCACGCCGTCAATCTCCTCAACGCCGGGGACGGCGGCAATCGCCGGTGCATTTTGATCACCAACAACGAAGTTTCTGAAACCGAAGAGCGTCGACTCCGCGC
Organism: uncultured Selenomonadales bacterium; assembly: GCA_937916025.1. Next base: position 8,490 of record CALGGX010000232.1, on the reverse strand, counting down.
GGAAGGTTTTACGCCGGACGACGATGAATGGCAAAAGCTCGGCATAGCCCGCCACGTGACATGGCCGCGCACGGTCTGCTCGATCGAGGGGCATGACATTAACGGCGAGCCGCTCGCGGGCAATTACCTCGGCAGTGAGCTTGCGATGTCGGACGGCTTTCAAGCGAATGCGATTTACTTCAAGCTCGACTTCCTCGACAAGAACGCGGTCGCGCTCGGGCGGCAATTTCGAGAGATTCTGCCGTTGCTGTGGCTGAAGGCGGGCGGGCATGGCAAGTGTCCGAGCGTCGATGCCGATCGAGAATTGCCGGCGATGCTGCTCCTGCCCGAGAACAAATTCGCCGTGCTGATCGACGAAAGATATTTCATGGAGTTCGATCGCGCGGTATTGAAACAGCCGACAATCGAGACGATTTACATCATCACGGACTCGCGCGATGGCTATACCGCAATGATCCGCAAGTTTCGCGATCGAAAGACGCATCAACTCTATCGGGATTATCTCGAGAATTTCAAGATCAACAGTCGATGACGAAAGGCGGGCGGCAACATGAAACTCGAATTGTTTGCATTTCAGCGCAAGGCGCAACACAAGTTGCTGAAATTGGCGAAAATCGCGCGGATGAATTTTGAGGCGACGGCGGTTCCGCAAGTCATATCGTTTACCGCGCCGACGGGCTCGGGCAAAACGGTAATGACGGCGGCGTTTGTCGAGAGCGTGTATTGCGGAGACGAAGATTATGCCGCGCAATCGGATGCGATTTTCGTTTGGCTGTCGGACTCGCCGGAGCTCAACAAACAATCGGCGGATAAATTCCTGTCCGATTGCGACGGCTTGACACAATCGCAACTCGTGATGATCGACGATGAAAATTTCAACCTGCGCATTTTGAATGACGGCGAGATTTACTTCCTGAACACGCAAAAGCTCGGCAAAAGCAGCAATCTCACGAAGCGACCGGAAGGGCGACTCACGATCTGGGAGGCGTTGCAGAACACGATCGAGGAGAAGTCGGATCGGCTGTATTTCATCATCGACGAGGCGCATCGCGGGATGAAAACCGGACGGGCTTCGGCGATTGCCACGACGATCATGCAGAAATTCATCAAGGGCAGTGCGGAGGACGGGATATCGCCCGCGCCGCTGGTGATCGGGATGTCGGCGACGCCGGAGCGGTTCAACGCGCTTGTCAAGGGCACGACTTCGACAATTCACCAAGTCGTCGTGACGACGGAAGAAGTGCGCGAGTCGGGTTTGCTGAAGGAGCGAATAATCGTCGTGCATCCCGACGCGGAAGAGCAAAGTCATGTGTCGAAAGACATGGCGATGCTCGAGGCGGCGGCGGACGATTGGAAAAGCAAATGCGAGCATTGGCGGCAATATTGTCTCGAGCAGGATATCAAGGCGTTCAATCCGATCTTCGTCGTGCAGGTGCTGAACGGCAGCGGCGACAAGATATCGGATACCGATCTCGACGAATGTTTGAAGCGAATTTCGGCGCGGACGGGCTTTGATTTCGGCGACGGCGAAGTGGTTCATACGTTCGGGCAGACGGAGTCGGCGTTGACGATCAACAATGTGCACGTTGACAGCGAGGAGCCTTCGCGCATTTCCGGCAACGACAAGATCAGAGTCGTCTTCTTCAAAGAGAATCTGTCGACGGGGTGGGATTGCCCGCAAGCCGAGACGATGATGTCGTTTCGGCGCGCCTCGGACGCGACTTACATTGCGCAACTGCTCGGCAGAATGATCCGCACGCCTCTGCAATGTCGGATTGATGTCGACGACACGCTCAACGACGTTCGATTGTTTTTGCCGCACTTCGATCGGGAGACGGCGCGCAGTGTGGTGGAAGAACTTCAGCGCGCGGAAGGCGGCACGCTTCCGACCGATATCATGTCCGAAGCTGTCGGCGGCAGAAAATTCGACACGTTGACGGTGAAAACGCGCAAACCGGAGACCGCTCCGCCTGTCGATGTTGAAGAGAATTTCGAGCTGTCGAGCATCGATCAAAGTGACGGCAATAAAAAACTCCGCGCGGCGTTTGTCAAAAAGCCTGTCGCGAGAGCGAGTGAGATCGACAGAGAGGCGATTGTCAAGGCGATCAATGACGACGGTTTGCTGACGTATCGCGTGCGCAATGTGAGGATCAACGATTACATGAAATCGCTGTTGAAATTGGCGCAATTGCTTACGCGAAATGCAATCGATCGTGATGCTGTCGATAAGATCAAGAGCGAGATTGCGGGGCAAATTCATGCGCACATCGAGACGCTGAAGCAGTCCGGCAGGCACGACGAGCTCAAAGATCAGGCGAAGCAGTTTCGATTGTCGGCGCATATTTTTGACGCCTTCGGCAAATCGGTTGAGCGCGTCGACGACGACAATTTGTTTGTCATGACCGAAACCGACATCGATCGGCAGTTTGATCGTGCGGAGGCGCGGTTGAAAAACGCCGGAATTGCAAACACTTATCTTGCGACGTACTCTGCCGACGACGTGAATGATTGCAAGCTCGACGTGATCATATTTGCCGCCGACGTCGATTGTCTTGATCGATTGGAGCGGTTTGCGAAGCGTCGTTTTCATGAATTGAACGACGAGTATCGGCGCAAGATTGCGAGGTGCTCGGCGTCGATCAAAAAAGACTACGACAACATTGTTGCCGACAGCGACGATATCACGGAGCACAATTTTACGTTGCCGGAGACGATCATCGTGCCGCACGACGACGGCGGCAAAGTGTATCGGGATCATCTGTTTGCGGATCAAAAGACGGGCGAGGCTCGCATCAAACTCAACGGCTGGGAGGAAGGCGTCTTGCGAGAAGAGCGGCAGCGCGAGGATTTTGTCTGTTGGATCAGGAATGCGTCGAAAGCGCATTGGGCGTTGTGCATGCCGTATCGGGAGGATAATAATGAAGTGAGTCCGATGTATCCGGATTTTCTGATCGTGCGGCGCGGGGAGGACGGATACGTTGTCGACATATTGGAGCCGCATGATCCGACTCGGAGAGACAATATCGGCAAGGCGTGCGGGCTCGCCGAATACGCCAAGAAAAATCTCGTTGCCGGCAGAATTCAGCTCATTCGAGAAGTCGTCGTTGCGGGGCGAAAATGTTTCAGGCGATTGGACATGTCGAAGAGCGAAATACGCGAGCGGGTGAGCCGCGCGGAAGGCAACTCCGAACTCGACAATATCTTTGACGATTACGCAATGTGATTTAATCAGACTGCCAAATGCGCTCCGTCCGAACGTCGATGCAGGAAATCTTCCCGTCGTCGAAATACGAGCCCGTGTCGATCATCCAAATATTCCGCCCCTCAACCTTGATCGGATACGGCGGCTCGACGCCGAGATATTGCAACGGCGTATGCCCCACCACATACATCGCCGCGCCTTCGTAGTAATTGTAAAAATCCTCTCTCGTCCAGAGGATTTTTAATTTGTCCTGCTCCTCAATCGGCGGATCATGATCGACATACGCATCTACTCCCGCGTGGCAAAAAATATACTCCCGCCCGTCAACCGTCATTCGCCGGTACAGCGGGCAATTGCGAATGAAGGCAATCGCGTCCGTGATGAAGGACGGATTTTTTTTTACTTCCGCGCGGATATCCATCAGAGTTTTCAGCCCGCCGTTGAAATACCAGTTCAAGTCGTTGTGCATTATGCCGTCGAGCATCATCTGTTCGTGATTACCGCGGAGCGCAACCACATTCGGCTTTTTCGATTGTTCCATGATCCATTGCAACGACGCGACATTCTCCGGACCGCGATCAACATAATCGCCGAGAAATATCGCAAAATCCTCGTCCGTCACTCCGACGCGCTCGTATAACGTCATAAACTTCGAGAAATGCCCGTGAATATCGCCGAAGGCGAGTACGCGTTTGTATTTCATTCCGATCATCTCCTTTAAAAGCCGAGTGAATTCCAACCGATCGGCTCCGTTTGAAAGAATTTGCCGCTTTTCAAATCCAAACAACTGATCCGCCCGTCGTCCATACAGCAGGAACCGGTGTCGAGCATCCAAATGTTTCGTCCGTCAATTTTAATCGGAAACGGCGGATGATGAAGATACTGTACGGGCGTGTGACCGACAACGTAAGTAACCGAGCCTTCGTAATGCCGATAAAACTCCTCGCGCACCCAGACGATTTGCTCGGCGGATTGCAATTCGATCGGCGGATCGGGATTGAGTCGCGCGTCGACTCCGGCATGGCAGAAGATATACTCCCGATCGTCGATCGTCATGCGATGATACAGCGGCATTCGTCGGATCGTCTGCACAATGCGAAGCGGCAATGTCGGATCGGTTTTCGCCGCATCCCGCACTTCCCGCACCGTCCCGATTCCGATATTGAAAAACCGATCGGCGAAACGTCCCGCAATGCAATCGAGAAGCGTGTGCTCGTGATTGCCGCGCAATGCGATCACGTTCGGCTTGAGCGACTCGCGCCCGATCCATTCCAACGCCGCAAGACTTTCCGGGCCGCGATCAATGTAATCGCCGAGAAATATAATCAGATCGTCGTCCGTGAGCTCGAGCGTCTCGTACAGCGATAAAAAAGGAGTGAGGCAGCCGTGAATGTCGCCGACTGCCAACACTCGATTGTATTTCCGAGCCGTCATTTGCTTTCGAGAATATCTCGGAGCATTCTGATCGAGCCGTCGTCGAACACGAACCGCGCATTCGTCGGACGCCCCGTAATCTCCTCAATATCGTCGACGTTGATCGTCAATGCCTCGACCGCATTAACCAATTCGTAGATCGACGGCTTGATCTCGTCGGAGTTGAGCCAATAGCGAATGATCGGATTGATGCTGCGCTCTTCCGTGTGATAAGCACGCTCGACGCGTTTCACATCCGAACCGATCCGCTCGAAGAAAATCATGTTGCCGAGCACTTTGTATTTCGTTCGCGGCAACAGCGCGAGGAATTTCTTCAGCGGTACTTTCTGCTCTTCATTCATGTAGCTGATTTCGATGTCTCTGAAGTCCGGCTCGAAATACTTATCCCGATCGTTCATGATCGCATACTCCGCGCACACCACGTCATCATACCAATCCTTGATGTTCAAAAAGTGCAGCCCCTGCCGCCGGTATTCGTCAAGCAGTTCGTTAAACAGGTTTTGCATTCAAAATCACTCCTCAAATCAAAAATTTTCGGATCAACGCGGCGATCTCGTCGACGTGACTCTCGAGCGCGAAATGTCCGCTGTCGACGAAATGTACTTCGGCATTCGGCAGATCACGCTTGAATGCTTCCGCGCCCGCCGGTATGAACGACGGATCGTTTTTGCCCCACACCGCCGGCAATTTCGGCTGATGTTCGCGCAAATACTGTTGAAATTTCGGATAGAGCCGCACGTTTGATTGATAATCGAAAATCAGATCGGACTGAATTTCATCATAGCCGTCGCGCCGAGTATAGAAAATGTCGAGCGAATAACCGTCGGGCGACACCGAGCCGTCGGGCGTGCCGAATGTGTATTGCCCGATGATCGTTTCCGGCGCGAACGCCGATTTATATTGCTCGCGCAGTTCCTTCGTCGGATGTTGCCAATATTCCGCGCGCGCCTCCCATTTCTTGCCGAGCCCTTCCCGATAGACGTTGCCGTTTTGGCTGACGATGCCGAGAATCGATTCGGGATGTTTCAACGCCGCTCGAAAACCGATCGGTGCGCCGTAATCGAAGACGTACATGAAGAATTTTTCAATGCCGATCGCCTGACGAAAATCATCAATGACTTCGGCAATGTTGTCGAATGTGTAATCGAACTCTCCGCGCGGAGGCATGTCCGATTGCCCGAAGCCCGGATAATCCGGCGCGATGAGATGAAATTTGTCTTCGAGTTTCGGCATCAACTCTCGAAACATGTGGCTCGCCGAAGGAAATCCGTGCAACAGCAGGAATGTCGGTTTGTCGATGGAACCTGCCTCGCGATAGAAGATTTTCAGCCCGCGAATTTCAATTGATTTGTACTTCATTGCAAAAGCCTCACATCAGATATCGCAAATATACGTAGACAGTCGAGAGAATGATGGTAAAGATCATGATCGGGAAGCCGACCTTGAAGTAGTCGATGAAAGTGATGCGAACGCCCCGCGCGGCGGCGAGTCCTGCGACAATCAAATTCGCGCTCGCGCCGACGAGAGTACCGTTGCCGCCCAAGCACGCGCCGAGTGCCAAGCTCCACCACACCGGATCGAGATTCGTCACGCCCATTGCGCCCATGTCTTTGATCAGCGGGATCATCGTTGCAACGAACGGGATGTTATCGAGCACGGACGAGACGATTGCGCTCAACCACAGTATCAGCAACGAAGTCGCGGTAACGTCTCCGCCGGTGATCTCGACCGCCTTGCGCGCGAGCTCGCCGATTATGCCGACTTCAATCAAGCCGCCGACCGCGATGAACAGTCCGATGAAGAAGAACAGCGTCGCCCACTCGACCTTGGTTTTGAGAGTGTTCTCGACGAGATGATGTCCGCCGCCGGCGAGCAGCAACAGCAAAAATCCGCCCGTCAACGCCATCAACGACGACTCGACGTGATGAATTTGATGCGTAAAGAAGCCGACGATCGTCAGCGTCAACACGAACAGCGATTTATTCAGCAACGAGCGATCTTTCAGCGACTCGTATTCGTTGCGCTTCATGAGCTCGCGTTGCAGTTCCGGGCGCGTCGCGAGATCCTTGTGGTAGATGTGCTCGAAAATGAAAATCACGATGCACATTTCGATTATGACGAGCGGCGCGAGGTTCTCGATAAACGCCATGAAAGTCAATTCCTTGACGGCAGAACCGATCATGATGTTCGGAGGATCGCCGATCAAAGTCGCCGTGCCGCCGATATTCGACGCCATTATCTGCGTCAACAGGAACGGCATCGGGTTGAGTTCCAATTGCTTGGTGATCGAAAACGTCACGGGAACCATCAGCAATACGGTCGTCACGTTGTCGAGGAACGCGGAAAAGACTGCCGTGATGATGCCGAGATACGTGAGGATTTTTTTCGGCTCGGCATTGGCCGCCTTCGCCGCGCGGATTGCAACGAAGTCGAAGAGACCGGTGCCGCTCGTCACTCCGACGAGGATCATCATGCCCGTCAACAGTCCGAGCGTGTTGAAATCGATGTGATGAATGGCGGTGTCGATGTCCAAAATGCCGAGTAACATCATCAGCACCGCGCCGATCATTGCCGCGACCGTGCGGTGGATTTTTTCCGATACGATCACCGCATACATTATTACGAATATACTTCCGGCTACAACTTCCAAAAGAGTCGCCTCCCAAATTGATTGTTGTCTCGCATTGTAGCACGTTCGGCTCGAAAAATAAAGGCGATCGATATAAACCGATCGCCCCCTTCAACAAAAATTCTCTCGAGCTCCGCGCGGAGATCAATCCATGTGAGAGCCGCCGTTGATGTCGATGTCTTCGCCCGTGATATAACCCGCCTCTTTCGACGCGAGGAACACGATGGTATCCGCAACTTCTTCGCGCGTGCCGATGCGCTTCATCGGAATGTCTTGCGCGAGCCGCTTGTCGTCTTCTTCCGAGCCCTGCATTGCCTTGCGAATGTCGGTGTTGATCGCGCCCGGGCAGACACAGTTGACGGTAATGCCGTCCTCGGCAACTTCACGCGCGAGATTTTTCGAGAAGCCGAGCACCGCTGCCTTCGATGCCGAGTAATGCGCGCCGCCGAAAATTCCGCCGCCGCGTTTGCCCGAGACGCTCGAAAGACTTACCACACGCCCGTATTTCTGTTTGCGCATGACGCGAACGCAAGCCTGAGTGATCAAAAACAGCCCGAACATGTTGACGTTGAAAATGCGTGTCATGTCGGCAAGCGTCATGTCGTCGACGGTGACTTTTTGCGAAATGCCGGCGTTGTTGACGAGAACGTCGATGCGCCCGTATTTGTCGACAATCTTCTGCACGAAGTCCTTGACGGAGTCTTCGTTGGTGACGTCGAGTTTGAAGCCTTCAGCCTTGCCGCCTTCGGCTTTGATCACGTCGACGGTCTCATTGATGCCCGCCTCGTTGATGTCGGCGACGCCCACGGCCATCCCGTCGGCAGCCTGTGGGGGTTCGAGACGGAAGGGCTGATATCCAGCGAGCGTGAGCTGGAAGCGCTCAACGCCGCCGCCCGGGAAAAGGGATTCGAGTATTATCAGACGGCGGAGACCGGCGTGGGTGACCTGCGCTACCGGGACTTGAACGGGGACGGCCACATCTCCAAGGAGGACGCCACCTTCCTGGGCTCCCCCTGGCCCCGCTTCCAATACGGAGGGATCTTCTCCGCCTCCTGGAAAGGATGGGACCTGTCGGTCTCGTGGACGGGCGTCCGGGGCCGGGACGTGGTCAACTGCATGAAGCCCTTCGAGTATGTCTTCCAGACGGACTACCAGACGACGCGCAAGATCTTCAAGACTTCGTTCATGTCCGGCAACGGCCTGACGGACTTTCCGCGCGCCTATT
>CALGGX010000231.1 GCA_937916025.1 uncultured Selenomonadales bacterium | reverse complement strand
CGGAACAGTGCCCCCGCAATCCCGAGACCGGCGTTCTTGAGCCCCCCGAACTCCGCTTTGACATTCTTGCAGAGATCGAAAAGCAAATCCCGGGCTTCCCGATCGTTCTCCACGGCGCATCTTCCGTCATTCCGAAGTACGTCAAGATCATCAATGACAACGGCGGTGCGCTCAAAGACGCTGTCGGCATTCCCGAGGCTCAGCTCCGCAGAGCGGCACGCTCCGCAGTCTGCAAGATCAACGTCGACTCCGATCTCCGTCTTGCCATGACGGCCGGCATTCGCGAGCATTTCGTGCAACATCCGGATCATTTCGACCCGCGTCAATATCTCACCCCGGCTCGCGCATACATCAAAGAGCTCGTCATGCACAAGATCAAAGAAGTGCTCGGCTCCGACGGCAGTGCTCCCGCAATCATGGAGCTCGCAAAACAGGGTTGATTCCTTTTCAATCGAAAATAAATACGTCGAAATAAATTCTCGCCCGTTGCAGAAAAAAACTGCAGCGGGATTTTTTTTGTGATATAATGCGTTCGATTGACAAAAACGATCTTCGGAGGGATCGATATGATAAATTTGATGCGGCGCGAGTCGTTCGAGCGGGCGAAGAAAATCAAACTGATCATCTCGGACGTTGACGGCGTGTTGACGGACGGCGGCATTTATATAGGCGAAGAGGGCGAGCTTTTCAAGGCATTCAACGTAAAAGACGGCTTCGGAATTACGTTGGCGTTGCGGCTCGGCTTCAAATTCGCGATCATAACCGGTCGAAAATCCAAACAGCTCGAAATTCGCATGAAAGAGCTCGGAGTTTCCGACGTGTTTCAAGGCAAGATCGATAAGCGCATGGCGTATTCGGATATAAAAGAAAAGTACGCGCTCGCGGATGAAGAGATCGCTTACATCGGAGACGACATTGTTGATCTTCCGATAATGGCGCAAGTCGGATTTCCGGCGACGGTCGCCGACGCGCCGAGCGAAGTCAAAAATTATTCCTGTGTGGTTTCGGATCTGAACGGCGGTCACGGTGCGGTTCGCGAAGTGATCGAGTTCATTCTCAAAGCGCAGGGACTTTGGCAGGATGTTGTCAACAGTTATCTCATATATTGAGGTGAAGCAATTGAATTTAACGGCGGTAACGGAACTCTACGAATCATATGACGCGATAAAGAAATGCACGATCATATGTTGCGCGGATCATGGTGTGGCGGCGGAAAATGTCAGCGCATATCCGAAAGAAACGACGGCGCAAATGGTGCGGAATTATCTCGAATCGGAAGGCGCGGCGGCGAATGTGTTTGCGAATTTCGCGCATTCGGATCTGTTGATTGTCGATGTGGGCGTCGATGCCGATCTTCGATTTTTGCGCGGCATTGTCGATCGAAAGATCGCGCGCGGCACGAACAACATTGCCGAAGGCGCGGCGATGACTCGCAATCAGGCGGAAAGATCGATCCGAATCGGGATGCGTATTGTCGACAAGATCTCGACGGCGGGTTACAACTGTTTTTTGCCGGGCGAGATGGGAATTGCGAACACGACGGCAAGCGCGGCAATGGCATCTGTATTGTTGCAAGTTGATCCGGAACGTGTAACCGGGCGCGGCACGAATATTTCCGACGAACGCTTCCGACACAAACTCGAGATTGTCAAGCGGGCGATTGCCGTTAACAAACTAAAAACAAAACGCGCGCGCGATCCGATCGAAGTGCTCGCAAAAGTCGGCGGCTTCGAGCTCGGTTGCATGGCGGGGATCATTCTCGGAGCGCATCGACATGACGCGCTCGTGATCCTCGACGGCTTCAACAGTTCGGTTGCGGCTCTGATTGCCTGTTTGATCGAACCTGACTGTCGGGAGAATTTGCTTGCCTCGCACATCGGACGCGAGCCCGGGCATGAACTCATACTCGACGCGCTTCAATTGATGCCGCTGTTTCAACTTGATCTCGCGCTCGGCGAAGCAATCGGCTCTTCAATTCTCGCGCGCGTCCTCGACAAACTCACTTTAATGGAAGATGATTACGCTTTCAATGAAGATGCTGTTGAAGACGAAGTTGTGCTCCGCGCGGAAGATATTCCCGATATGAATATCGGAACCGACGGCGACGAGGCGGACGATGATGATTTTGAAGTCGAGCTCAGCATTTACAACGGCTCGGGTTTGGATTTGCGGTTTAATTCATATGATGAAGACGAATTTTCGATTGAAGTCAAGCGAATGGGGCGCGATCACATTGCGGTGACGGATCGGACTTTCAATTTCTATTTGAATACGATGCCGACATTGGATCACGGAGCAATGGAACGCAGTCAAAATCAATTGGATCGGCTGTCGAAGCCGTGTCGAAGTCTGGGCTTGCTCGAAGAAATTGCGGTACAAATCGCGGGCATCAGCGGCGAGGATTTGCCGAGCAGTCATTTGAAGAAAAACATCATCTGCTTCACGGATAAAGTGCAGGAAGCGGAAGAATACGATGCGAATATCGATAATCCGGAATGGGATGCGGCAAATCCGCTGTTGGATATGAGCGACACGACGGAGGATTTCAACATTCCGATCACGTTTGCGGTCGTCAAAGACGGAAGCGAGCCGAGTACGGCGTTTGATTTCGGTCGTGCGGCGGCGGAAGACGTGAGTTTCAAAACGCCGTTGCTTGGCTTGACGCTTCTGAATGACGTGGCGGCTCGAGAAGATTTCAATGCAGAATTGGAAGAGCTGTTGCTCGATTTCAACGGCAAATTGAAATACGATGCAGACGAATTTCTGAAATACGTGCCGCCGGAGAAGCAATGTTTGGTAAGCGCGGTGATCGGCGCAATCGTGGCGGCGGCGCACAATTCGAGTTTGGTAATTGTCGACATCGGTGCGGTCGAATTGATTGCGAGATATGTTGAAGAATTATGCCCGATGGTTCGCCCCTACATTTTGCACGCGTCTCGATTGGTATTGCCGGATCCGGACGGTTTCGACGACGAGCTCGACGGCGAATCGATCTGCATTGCAATGGAAGTAATTCAGGCGGCACTCGAAGCGGCGAACGAGATGAAGACGCTCGAAGAGGCGGGAGTCGACAACGCCGTCGACGGACTCGGACGAATTACTCAAACCGATTGAAACATTTTTGAAAGGAGCCATCGCATGGCAACAATGAAGTTTGGAGTGACATATTCGCTGTTTGACGGCGAGGAGTTACTCCCGTTTTCGATACTGCAAATCCGAAAACATGTTGATTACATCAATGTCGTCTTTCAAGAGCATTCGTGGTTCGGCGATAAATGTACGCCGCTCGTCCGTCCGATGCTCGCCGATCTGAAAAACAAACGCCTGATCGACAACGCAATCGAATATCCGTTCGGAGATTTCGGCAATCGTCCAAAAATGGCGCAATACGTGATTGAAAAGAAAACTCTCGGTTTGAATGAACTGAAGCAAAACGGTTGCACTCACTGCATGATGATGGATACGGACGAATTTTATTTCGCCGACGAATTTGCAAAAGCGAAACGGTTCATTGCGGAAAAACACATTACGCATTCTGCCTGCTCGATTTATCAATATCGACATTTTCCGGAACTGCGCTTTCGAGATGTTTCGACATTGGCGGTGCCGTTCATTTTTGAATTGCGTTCGGATTCCGTGTTGACACCGTTTCATAATCTGCCGTGCTACTGTGACGATTTGCGGGCATTGCGGTTTAATCCGATGCGCGACAAATTTTATTATTTCAATTCGCTGTGCATGCATCATATGAGCGGTATCCGATTTGATTTCGATAAAAAAACGCGCGCGTCATTCAATAACGTCACGGCCGAAGGACATGCGCTGATGGAAAATTTGACTCGAGATTACAAAGCCGATGCCGCTTTGACCAAGGAGCAATTGCTTGCGATGCCGCAAGAAAAACTCGCGAGCCAAAATGATGTGGCAAGCGGCGGCGGCGGTTACGTCGATGTCGGTGATCCTTTCAATCTCAATGTTCAATTGCAAGCCTTGAAAAAATCTGTCGAGCCTCTCTTCCGGGTTCAATAAAAAAAATCGCCGATATCTCGGCAATTTCTCCCGCTTATTTAAATATTTTTCATAAACACATGCTAACATAACGGAAAATATTTGATTAAGAGGAGGAAACAGATGATGAAGAGACTGATCTCGCTGGCGTTGGTCTTCGCGTTGGCAGTATTCATCAATCCGCGCGGGCGGGCGGCAGTCTTGCAGGAAGGCGATCACGGCGAGCGTGTCGCCGAAGTTCAGACAATGTTGATTTCAATGGGCTTGCTCGACGGAGAAGCGGACGGATTTTTCGGAGCAGGAACGACCGAAGCGATTAAAGCATTTCAATTGAGCGTCGGTTTGACGGCGGACGGTGTCTGCGGCGATCAAACCTTCAGCATGTTGAGCGGCGGCGAGCAGATTGTCAATGACGGATATGCAATCAAACTCGGCTCGAGCGGCTCCGATGTTGCCGAGGTTCAAAACATTTTGATCGCGATGGGCTATATGGACGGCAGTGCGGACGGAGTTTGCGGTTCCGGCACCGTCGACGCGATTAAGAGTTTTCAAGCGAATGCGGGGATCGAGGCGGACGGAGTTGCGGGCGCGCAAACTCTCGACATGCTCGCCGCCGCCGCGCAACAGTTTGAAAGCGCAAAGGCCCCCGCAAAACGTTCCGTGAAGTCGAGTTCCAAATCAATCACCGAAAGCAAGAGCAGCAGTGAAGATGTCTATGCACCGATCGGAAGCGTCGTCAAGCCGGGCATGCATGGCGAAGGCGTCGTCGATGTTCAGAAAAAACTGATTGCGCAAGGCTTTTTGAGCGGCAGAGCGGACGGCGAATGCGGACCGGCAACGGTCAGCGCGTTGAAACAATTCCAAGCAAGCGTCGGGCTTCCGGCGGACGGAGTTTGCGGTTTGATGACTTACGCCGCGCTCGAAGATGCTTCTTACAACACTTCCGACACGACTTGGGAAGACGTTCTTGATTACGAAGCGGAGCAGAGTCGCAGTTACGGACGCACAATTTATGTCGACGCAACCGCTTACAGCGCGTATGATCCCGGCAACGGCTCTTATACGGCGCGCGGCTCATTCCTTCGCAAGGGCATTATCGCCGTCGATCCGAGTGTGATTCCGCTCGGCACGCGCGTTTATATCCCGGGCTACGGCGAGGCGATTGCCGATGACACCGGCGGCGCAATCGTCGGCAACAGAATCGATATTGCGTTTGACTCCCATGAAGAAGCGATTTACTTCGGTCGTCAACAACTTGAAATTTACATCATCGAATGAAAAAATATATCCGAATTATGCGGCTTGACCATTGGATCAAGCAACTGTTCATACTGCCGGGACTCGCGTGCGGCTTGCTGTTGACTGACGCGACTCTCGACAGTTCAATTTTTTTTGTGCTGATACAGGGCTTCCTGTCAACATGCGCGATCGCTTCGGCGAATTACGTCATCAACGAATATCTCGACGCCGAGTTCGACCGATTCCATCCGACAAAAAAATTCCGCGCGGTCGTCAGCGAAGACGTCGACGGCAGAATTGTTTGGACGTTGTGGTTTGCGTTGAGTGTAGTCGGAATGTTGCTCGGCAAAGCAGTCAACGACATGTTTTTTTGGACGGAATGTTGGTTATGGCTGATGGGGTTGCTCTACAACGTCAAGCCGTTTCGCACGAAAGACATTGCGATCCTCGACGTGTTGAGCGAGTCCGTCAACAACATGATCCGACTGCTCCTCGGCTGGTTCATCATCACCGATCGGGCACTCCCGCCGAGCAGCATCATTCTCGGCTATTGGATGCTCGGCGCGTTTTTGATGGCGATCAAACGTTTTGCCGAGTTCAGAATGATCGGCGATCCGAAACTCGCCGGACTGTATCGGCGTTCGTTTCGATTTTATTCCGAGCGGTCGTTGCTTACCGGCGCGTTTTTTTATGCCATGTGTTCGGCATTCTTCATCGGCATTTTTCTGATTAAATATCGCGTCGAGCTCGTGTTGTTCATGCCGTTTCTGATGGCACTGTTCTGCTATTACTTCCTGCTGTCGTTCAAAGACGACTCGTCGGTGCAGAAGCCGGAGAAATTGTATCACGAGACGACGCTGATGATCGGTTGCGCGTTTCTGATTGTGTTGTTTGCGGCGTTGATGTTGATCGACATTCCGCAATTGAAAATCTTCGTCTCGGGCGAACTCGTGAGGATCAAATGAACAATTTTCGGACATGGATTTTCGATCTCGACGGCACTCTGTATCGGCAACTGCCGGTGCGTTTGGAAATGGCGGCAAAACTCGCATGGCATTTCGCTTTTCGACCATGGCATTTGAATGAATTGCTTTTGCTCCGAGAGTATCGGTGCAATCGGGAACGGCTGATGCCGGACGACGAAAACTTCGCGCGATTGGAACGGAAATATCATCTGCTTCCGCAAAAAATAATTGACGATTGGATGCTCGAGCGCGCGTTGCCGAGTGTTCGGCGTTGGCGGCGGAAAAAAATTCTCGCGGCGATTGCCGAACATCAATCAAAAGGCGGCAGGTGCATCGTGTATTCGGATTATCCCGTCGAACGGAAATTGCAGGCGATCGGCTTGCGTCCGACAGCGGCATTTTGGAGCGGCGATCCGATCATCGGTTGCTTAAAACCGGACGCGCGCGGACTGAATAACATCATTGCCGAATTCGGATTGAACCGCGCGGAAGTTCTCTACATCGGCGATCGGGATGATCGCGACGGCGAATGCGCGCGCCGAGCGGGAGTTTCGTATCTCGACATTGACGAGTTTTCGACGCGTCTTTGAAAGGGACGGCGCGCCGATTACGAATTCGGTGTTTGCGATTGAAGTTGCGGCTGTCGGCTCGGCGGTTGCGATTGACAGCGCGGCACTCGGCTCGGCGGTTCCGATTGAATTCGCGGCACTCGGCTCGGCGATTGAAATTGAAGTCGCGGCACTCGGCTCGGCGATTGAAGACGCGGCAGACGAAACGGCGTTTGCAATTGAAGTCGCGGCAGTCGGCTCGGCATTTGCGATTGAAGTCGCGGCAGACGAAACAGCGTTTGCAATTGAAGTCGCGGCAGTCGGCTCGGCATTTGCAATTGAAGTCGCGGAAGTCAACGCGGCATTTGCAATTTACGGCGCGGCAATATGCACTCGCGCCCTCCTTTCAACATCAATAATATTCGCAAGGATGATTTTATGACCGGCTTGCTTCTGATTTTGAACTTGATTGCGATCGGCTTGTTGATCGATCGCGGCATTTTTTTTGACGACTTCGTCGGGCAATGGCAATTGTGCGCTTACGCATTGCGCGGCATCGATCCGTATCCGCTGATCGGAGTCGAAACGCCCGCAATCGCCGAACTCGGAGCAATCCCGAGCGGCTGGGGAACCGCGCCATGGGGGTTGTTGCTCGGCAATTTTTTTTACGCCGGTTTTTTGCGTCTCGACGCCGCCGAATCGCTTTTCATCGTTTTGAATTTGATGTGGTTGCTCTTGACGGCGTTTCTGTTCTTTCTGAAGTCGCGCGAGCTGTCGACGCTGATCATGTTTTTGTGTCCGGCGAGCTTCGCAATCGCAATGTTCACGGGAAATGCCGGTGCCATCATCTGCGCCATGCTTTTGACTTGCGTTTTGATTGCCGAGCAATTGCCGATTCCGGCGGCGGTGCTTTTGAGCCTCGCCATGGTCAAACCGCAAATCGCCCTCGCATTCTGCATTTTGTTTTTGTTCCAACGCCGATTTAAATTGCTGATGACGGCGGCGACAATCGATCTCGCGTCGTGGTTAATCGTCTCGATTGTCGTCGAGCGATCGCCCGTTGTTTTATTGCAGGAATTTCTGCAGGCAAATGTCGGCGGCGGAGCACAATTTTCCGGCGTCTTCACTCTGTTCATCGACTCGCCGAATTCGGCAATGTTGGCGAGCATGATCCTCGGTGCGGCATTCATTCACGCCTTGCGCTCGGTCGACGCGACTTGTTTGGCGTCGGCATTTTGGTCGTACTCGTTTTTTAATGAATTCTTCGTGTTGACATTGCCCGCAATGAGCTGTTTCAGATTGAAAAAGAAACTGCTCGGCATCGCGTTGCACGTCGGCATCGTCTTTTGGACGGCGGTTGCGTTTTGGCATCGACGACAACTCGAACTCGGTTTGATTGAAAACGACGGAGTGATCGCCGAACTCTTCCGACTCGAAGATTGGCTCGAAGTCAGGACGATCTTCTGTCTGCTCTTTATTGCCGCCGGATTTTTTTTGCATCAATCGCCGCCATCCCCGTCGTCACCGTCATTGTCATCGAAGTCATGATCGTCGTCGTCTCGAGCGAGTCGATCGGTTTGTTGTCGAGTGGCGTTTTTCTTCGGCGGTTGAAGCGGTTTCTTTCCGAAAATATCCATCAAAATTCCTCCCTTCTGCCATCGATAAATGCCGCGCGAATGTTGAGCGCATCATCGAAGATAATAAGATCGGCGACTTTATCGACTTCGATCGAGCCGAGTTCGGAGTAAAGCCCGAGCTCAATCGCCGGATTTTTCGTCACGCATTCGACAACAGACTCGATTGCCCAACCGCTGTTTTCAATGAAATTCCGCACGACGACATTCATCGGCGCAATGCTCCCCGCGATTGTTCCGTCCGAAAGTGTTGCGAGCGTTCCGCGCACCGTCACCGATTGCCCGCCGAACTCAATCTCGCCGTCACCCAGTCCGCATGCGCGAAGCGAGTCCGTAATCAAAACAATCTCGCCGCGCGGCTTGATCTTCGAGACAATTCGCTGAACGACGGGATTGACGTGGACGTTATCGGCAATCAATTCGACAATCGCATTCGAGTCAAGGGCGGCTCCGACAATGCCCGGGCGTCGATGATGCAAGCCGGTTTGCGCGTTGAAAAGATGCGTTACATGCCGCGCGCCGCGATCGATCGCCGCAATCGCCGTTTCGTAATTCGCCGCGCTGTGTCCGATCGATACGATAATTTTTTTTTGCAAACATTGATCGATGAAGTCATCGGAGCATTCTTCCGGCGCAACCGTGATGATCTTGATCACGTCGACGAACGGCGAGACCGGATCGAAATCCGCGCGGAGAATATTCTCTTCCGCCTGCGCCCCTTTGAATTTTTTGCTGATGAAAGGTCCCTCGAGATGCGCGCCGAGAATTTTTGCGCCGTTGTCGATCGACATTTCGGATCTGATCCGAGCGAGCGCGCGATGGATTTTTTCGATCGGCATCGTCATGGTCGTCGGCAGAAACGAAGTCACGCCCGTCTTCGGCAAAAACTCTCGCATGATCGAAATTGCGTTCGGAGCGTCGTCCATCGTATCCGCGCCCGCACAACCGTGAATGTGTATGTTGATGAAGCCGGGCGAGACGAAATTTCCGCGCGCGTCGATCACTTCATCGACTTCGCCGATCGATCCGATCGATCTGATCCGATCATCAAATGCAATCGAAGTTTGCTCGACAAAAAAATCGCCGTCCGTATTCGGCAAAATCACACGCCCGTTCACGATTGCCTTCATTCGATCACCTCCAAAAACATTTGCAA
>CALGGX010000230.1 GCA_937916025.1 uncultured Selenomonadales bacterium | reverse complement strand
TCCGCAACAGCATAAAGGGCGGCGAGAATAACGAGACATTGACAGGCGGCAAGGGCAATGACACGCTCACGGGCGGCGGCGGCGCGGACGTGATTACGGATTATCGCGCGGGCGTCGACAAAATTCAGGTTCCGAACGGCGAAGTATCGAAGGCATCAGTCAACGGCGATGATGTGATCCTGTATACCGACGGCGGCTCGATCACTGTGCTCAACGGCAAAGGCGTCGAATTGACGTTGCTCGACTCGATCGGCAACGAAACCGCACAGCTGTACGGCAGTGAGATTGTCACCGGCGAAAATTGGCTTGCTTTCGACGGCTTGAAATTAAACAAAGCGCAGACGAAACTCACAATCAAAACGCCGTTCACCGGCACGATTGACGCCGCAAACTTCTCCGAGAAGCTCAAAAAGATCGACGCTTCCAAAGCCGAGGGCGCGGTTGAATTGATCGGCAACGGGCTGAACAATGCATTGAAGGCGTCGAAAGGCGGCTCGACATTGCGCGGCGGGCTCGGAAACGACAAACTCTACGGCGGCTCCGGTGCCGATGTTTTTGTGTATGACGGCGGCAAAGATCAAATTTACAAATACGATACGGGCGATCGGGTTGTCATCAACGCGGCGATTGACGACGTCAAATTGAGCGGCAAGCATGTCAAATTCATGTTCGGCAAAGACAGTTTGACGGTCAAAAACGTTCGCGACAAAGAACTGACGGTTACGGATGGGTACGGGCAAACGAAGTCGTATATCTTCACGACGAAAAACAAGACGTTGGAGACGGCTGTCGTCGACAATGCGCAACTGCCGAGCACGGATTATTGGTTCGAGAAGGATTCGGCGATTGCAGATCCGCTCGGCGAGATCATCTCGAGCGACGCTCCGATCGATCTGAATTTCGATCAGCTGTCGGAGACCTTCAAGCCGAAGCTCGAAATTGCAAGCTCCGCGCGGAAGCAATTGAAGAAATAAATCAAAAAAGTAATTCCAATTTTAATTGCCGTTTGATCGCGAGATCGGCGGCGATTTTTTTATTTTCAACTTGACGCAATCAATAAATTGTTTTAATATCGATAATAAGATTTGATAATCTATAATGAGCTTCGAGCTCAAAGAAAACTGAGGAGGTTAATGTATGAGCGATGCAAAGAAAGATTCGGCGGAACTCGATCTTCAAGCGATCATTCGCAACGCCGAGTCGCAAACCAATTTCCCCGACGTGGATCTTTCGGAATTCACGCCGCCCACTTACGAAGAGTGGAAACAGGCTTGCATCGATCTTCTCAAGGGCGCGCCTTTCGAGAAGAAGATGTACACCAAGACTTACGAAGGCATCACGTTCGAGCCGATGTATTTCCGCGCGACAACCGAGGACATTCTGCCGAAGAATTCCTTCCCCGGCATGGACAACTTCCTGCGCGGCGCGCGCGTCAACGGCTACGTCAATCAGCCTTGGGGCATTGCGCAATCCTGCGATGAGACGATGCCGGAAGACAACAACGAGCTTCTTCGCCGCGAGATCGCAAAGGGCTCGACGATTTACAACGTCAAGCTCGACAGCGCGACACTCAATGCGCAATGCGCGCGCGAAGCCGAAAAAGTCGGCGATATCGGCGTGAATTTGACAACCGTCGGCGACGTCGAGACACTCTTGAAAGACCTGAAACTCGACAAATTCCCGCTCTACGTCTACGCCGGTCAATCTGCCGTGCCGATGCTCGCGCTGATTGCGGCGGCGATCAAAAAATCCGGCGGCGATCTCAAATCGCTGAAAGGTTTCGTCGGTGCCGATCCGATCGGCGAGCTCGCCGCTGACGGCAAGCTCGATCGTCCGCTCGAAAAACTCTTCGACGAAGCGGCTTGCGCGGCGAAATGGGCAACCTTCAATGCGCCGGAGCTGAAAACTTTCTTCGTCCGCAGTGACGCATACAGCAACGGCGGCGCAAACGACGTGCAGGAGATCGCTTACAGCCTCGCGACGGCGGTTGCTTACATTCGCGCGCTGCTCGAGCGCGGCGCAACGCCCGATCAAGCCGTCAAACAGATCATGTTCCAATTCTCCATGGGCGAAAACTTCTTCATGCAGATTGCAAAACTCCGCGCGGTGCGTCCGCTCTGGGCAGAGATCGTCAAAGCATTCGGCGGCTCGGAAGAAGTACAACGCATTCACGTCCACGCGCGCCCGGCGTATTTCTTCAAAACCGTCTACGATCCGTACGTCAACATGCTCCGCAACACGACGGAGCTTTTCAGCGGCGTGGTCGGCGGCGTCGACTCGTTCGAGAGCGCGCCGTTTGACGAGGCAATTCGCAAGGGCGACGAGTTCAGCCGCCGCATTGCGCGCAACCTTCAGATCATTCTGCAGGAAGAATTCGGCATGCTTCAGCCGATCGATCCTGCAGGCGGCTCGTGGGCGGTCGAAACTCTTACCAAACAGATTAAAGAAAAAATCTGGGCGGAATTTCAGGCAATCGAGTCGAAAGGCGGCATTTTTGAGGCACTGAAGGCGGGTTATCCGCAAGAAGCAGTCGCGAAAGTCCTTGCCGATCGGCTGAAGGCGGCGGATTCACGTCGCGATCGCATCGTCGGAAGCAACATGTATCCGAACATGCTCGAAGAACGTCTTGATCCGCGTGTTGAAAACTTCGATGAAAACAAGAAAATTCGGCTGGCCGCCGTCGAAAAATTCCGTGCTTCGGTTGATGCGTCGGCTCTTGAAAAAGCAATTGCGGCGATTTCCATGGCTGAAATGGATTCCGTTATTGCTGCTGCCGCTGCCGGTGCTTCTGTTTCTGAAATTCGTAAAGCACTTGAAAAAGGCGAAGGCGAAACGGTGACGCCGATTAAATGCCATCGTCGGAGCGAGAAGTTTGAAAAGCTCCGCGCGGCAACCGAGAAATTCAAAGCCGAACACAACGGCGACAACGTCAAAATCTTCCTCGCAAACATGGGACCGATTCCGCAACACAAGGCGCGCGCCGATTTCAGCACCGGCTTCTTGCAGGTCGGAGCGTTCCAAGTGCTCGGAAACAACGGCTTTGCAACCGTCGAAGATGCCGCCGCCGCCGCGAAAGAGTCCGGTGCGGACGCCGTCGTCATCTGCTCGACCGATGCGACTTATCCCGAGATCGTTCCCGCTCTCGCGCCGAAACTTCATGAAGTTCTTCCGAACGCGACGGTTTATCTCGCCGGCACCGCGCCCGAGGAACTTGTCGAAACATACAAAAACGCGGGCATCGACGATTACATCAATATCCGCTCGAACTGCTACAAAGTGTTGACCGACATGCAGAAAAAGAAAGGTGTGATTGCGTGATGGCATTTACCAATCCCGACTTCACTAAAATCAATTTGAGTGACGCGCCGGTGCAGGACGAGAAGGCTTGGAAAGAAAAATTCGAGAAAGCGGCGGCGGCAGAGTATGACTCGCTGATTGAGCGCACGATGGAGCACATTCCGGTCAAGCCGCTCTACACGCATGACGAATACGCGCACATGAATCATCTCGACTTTGCGAGCGGCATTCCGCCGTGCCTGCGCGGACCGTATTCGACGATGTATGTCTTCCGTC
>CALGGX010000229.1 GCA_937916025.1 uncultured Selenomonadales bacterium | reverse complement strand
GTTCTTTCATTAGGAATTAGGAATTTGGAATTAGGAATTTGGCATTACGAATTACGAATTACGCATTACGCATTATGCATTGTTTTTTGGAGGTATGAATTTTGAAGATGAATGGAGCTCAAGCAGTGCTGGAGTGTTTGCGACGCGAGGGAGTCGATTTGCTTTTCGGCTACCCCGGCGGCGTCGTGCTCAAGCTCTACGACGAGATTTACAAAGAAAACTTTCCGCACATCCTGACGGGTCATGAACAGGGCGCGGTGCACGCGGCGGACGGCTACGCGCGCGCGACGGGAAAAGTCGGCGTGGTGATCGCGACGAGCGGACCGGGCGCGGCGAATTTAATCACCGGCATCGCGACGGCGAATATGGACTCGATTCCGCTCGTTTGCATCACGGGGCAGGTTGCCAATCCCGCCATCGGCAAAGACTCGTTTCAGGAAGTCGATGTTTGCGGCATTACCACTCCGATCACCAAACACAATTATCTCGTCAAGGACGTTCGAGAGTTGCCGCGCGTGTTGAAGGAAGCATTTTTCATTGCGCGGACGGGGCGTCCGGGACCGGTTTCGATTGACGTGGCCGCCGACGTTTTCTTTGCCGAATTCGAGTTCGAGTATCCGACGGAGATCAATTTGCGCGGCTACAACGGCGAATATCCCGTCGACGAAGGCGAAATTGACGCGGCGATTTCGGCGATTGAGACCGCTAAACGCCCGCTGATCTTTTACGGCGGCGGCGTCATTCTTTCCGAAACGTCTAATGAATTGCGAAAGATTGCCGCGCGGCTCGATTGCCCGATCACCTCGACGATTATGGGGCTCGGCGCAATCGATGAAGACGATAAAAACTTCCTCGGCTTTGCGGGAATGCATGGCGCATACGCCGCAAACATGGCAATTCAGAATTGCGATTTGGTGATTGCAATCGGAATGCGCTTCAGCGATCGCGTGACGGGGCGCGTGGCGGATTTTGCTCCGAATGCGAAAATCCTGCACTTTGAGCTCGATCCTGCCGAGATCAACAAAAACGTCCGCGTCGATTATCGAGTGCTCGGCGATCTCAAACATTCGCTCCGATTGTTGGCTGAAAAGCTCGAGAACTCGCCCGTCAACTTCAGCGAACAATTCGGCGATTGGCGGCGCGAAGTGTTGAAAATGTCGATGGATCATCCGTTTGATTATCGCATCAACGGCGATGCAATCAAGCCCGGCGCGTTGATCGAAAAGATCAGCGAACTCAGCGACGACGATACGATTGCCGTGACGGACGTCGGGCAACATCAGATGTGGGCGGCGCAATTCTTCAAAGTGCATCGTCCGAGACATTTTTTGACGAGCGGCGGACTCGGCACGATGGGTTACGGTTTGCCGGCGGCAATGGGCGCGAAACTCGGTTGCCCCGACAAAAACGTCATTCTGTTCACCGGCGACGGCTCGATCATGATGAACATTCAAGAGCTGGCAACGCTTGCCGATCACGACATCGATGTCAAAGTCGTCATCTTGCACAACTTCATCCTCGGCATGGTCGGTCAATGGCAGAGGCTGTTTTACTCGCATCATTATTCGCAATCGGAACTGAAAGGCAAGCGCGACTTCGTCAAGATCGCCGAGGCGATGGGCGTGCGCGGCTTCCGATTGTCGAAGGCGGAAGAACTCGAAACGCAATTGCCCGAAATACTCGCGTCGAGCGGCGCGGCGGTGATCGATGTGATCGTGCCGGAAGAAGAAAATGTATTGCCGATGGTGCCGGGCGGCAAACGGCTCGATCAAATGGTTTTGGGCAACAATTGATGAGCGGGCAATTCACAACCGGCAAGCTGATGATGACTTCGCGCGGCTACGGTTTCGTCACGCCGGACGACAAGCCCGACGCCGGTGATCTCTATATTGCTCCGGAGCATCTCAACGGCGCATTGCACGGCGATTTTGTCAAAGTGCAGATCATTTCGCGCGCGGGCTTTGAAAAAAATCGGCGCGGGCGCGTGATCGAGATCATTGAGCAGAGCAATCGGCGTTTCATTGCAACATTCTTGTCGAGTCGCGGCGTGCAATATGCCGAGTGTGATGATCCGAAGGTGCCGTATTTGATCCGTCTTTTGAACACGAAAAAATTCTCGCCGAAGGTCGGATACAAAATTTTGATTGAAGTGATTGACGACAAGCATCGGCGAGGCGCGCATAGATTGAAAGGCAAAATTCTCGAAGTGCTCGGCAATCAAGGCGATATCGGCGTCGATATGAAGTCGATCATGTTGAGTTACGGATTGGAGGAGGAGTTTTCGGCGGACGCGGCAACGGATGCCGCGCGGATTGAAGAGCTGCCTTCAGAAAATGAAATTGCGCGGCGGATTGATCGACGGCAATTGAGCATCGTAACGATCGACGGCGAAGACGCAAAGGATTTGGACGACGGCGTTTACGCCGAAAAATTTTCGGACGGCGGATATTTCCTCGGCGTGTACATTGCCGACGTGAGTTGGTATGTGCGCGAAGGCGAGCCGCTCGACACGGATGCTCAAGCGCGCGGCACGAGCGTCTATCTCGTCGACAGAGTGATTCCGATGTTGCCGAGGGAATTGTCGAACGGCATTTGCAGTTTGAATGCGGGCGTCAATCGCTTGGCAATGGCATGCGAGATGCGTCTGAATGCGGACGGCGTTGTCGAGTCACACAAGATTTTTCCGACAGTGATCAAAGTCCGGCGTCGGCTGAATTATTCCGAAGTCAATCGATTTTTCAAAAATGAAATCGAAATGCCTGAACTCGGCGAAATGCTGTCGACGTTGAAAGAGATCAGAGACA
The DNA here is from genome assembly GCA_937916025.1 of uncultured Selenomonadales bacterium. The sequence goes on along the minus strand of CALGGX010000229.1, from coordinate 1,149 downwards.
AACGGTTTGCATTGCGAACGGCGCGCGGCGCGATTGATTTCGATTTGCCGGAGCTGAAAGTTCGGCTCGACGAGAGCGGCAAGCCGATTGAGATCATCAAACGCGTTCGCGACACGGCGGAGTCGTTGATTGAAGAATGCATGCTCGCGGCGAATGAAACGGTTGCAAAACATCTTTTCGAGCTGAAGGTGCCGAGTTTGTATCGCGTGCACGAGCCGCCGCCGCAAGACAATCTGAAGAAATTCAACGAGTTGCTGAACGCGTTCGGGCATCATATAAAAATCCGCGCGGCGCAAGACATTCAGCCGTCGGAGTTTCAACGCGTTTTGACGGCGATCAAGGGCAAGCGCGGCGAGCAATTGATCAACTCGGCGATGCTCCGCACAATGCAACAGGCTCGGTACGCGGCGGAGAATCTCGGGCATTTCGGCTTGGCGGCGGAGTTCTACACGCATTTTACCTCGCCGATCCGCCGATATCCCGATCTGATCGTGCATCGAATGTTGCGAGAGACGTTTGACGGCAGACGTCTTAATTCCGCGCGGCGCACGCTGTTGAAGAAGACATTGCCGGAAATTGCAATGCACTCGTCGACTCGCGAGCGAAATGCCGCCGACGCCGAGCGCGAGAGCGTCAAATTGAAAGTCGTCGAATACATGCAACGGTTTGTCGGTCAGCTGTTTGTCGGAATGATCAGCGGCGTGACCGGCTTCGGCTTTTTCGTCGAGCTCGAAAACGGCGCGGAAGGATTGGTGCGAGCTTCGGAGATTGACGGCGGTTATTACAAGTACGTCGAGAGCGAATTTGCATTGATCGGCGAGTGGAGCGGGCGAACATTCCGCGTCGGCGATTCTTTGCAAGTTAAACTCGTCGAGGCAAACGTCCGACTCAAGCAATTAACATTTATACTCGTCTCGAAATAATTTTTATGAATAAAAAAATTGTTGCCGGTTATAGTTGACAGGAAAAAGTCTCGTGCTATAATTCGCCGTTGTAGGGATTCGGTTATTTTTTGGAGGGATTTTTTTATGGCAACCGGCAAGGTAAAATGGTTTAGCGCAGAAAAAGGTTACGGCTTCATTGAACGCGAAGAAGGCGGGGACGTTTTTGTTCACTTCTCGGCAATTCAGAGCGACGGCGTCCGTACTC
>CALGGX010000228.1 GCA_937916025.1 uncultured Selenomonadales bacterium | reverse complement strand
CGAGCCGATACAGAACGTCAGCGAGATGATCCGATCCGAGTCGATGCCCATCAATTGCGCCGTTTCCGTGTCGAAAGATGCCGCGCGCATTGCTTTGCCGAGTTTTGTTTTCTGCACGATGTAAGTCAAAATCGCCATCAAGATCATCGTGATGCTCAAGATCAGCAATTGCTGACCGTTGATGATAAATCCGGCGATGTTGAATGAAATATTTTCGATGACGGTCGGAAAAGTTCTCGGCGTCGGCGTGACGAAATACATCGTCGCGTATTCGAGGAAAAACGAAACGCCGATTGCGGTGATCAAAATCGAAATACGCGGCGCATGTCGGAGCGGCTTATACGCGAGTCGCTCGACGATCATGCCAAGGCACGCGGTGATCGCCATTGAGATCAACAGCGCGGGGAAGATCGATAATTGCATTTGAGTGACGGCGAAGAAGCCGAGGTATGCGCCGACCATGTAGATATCGCCGTGCGCGAAATTGATCAGCTTGATTATGCCGTAGATCATCGTATAGCCGAGGGCGATCAATGCGTAGATGCTCCCGAGCGACACGCCGTTGATCAGCTGCTGCACGAGCTGATGCATGAAGTCCATAGTCTCACTCCATTTCAAATTGATGTTTAAAAGCGATTTTATCATCAATAGCCGTTGAAGGCAATAAAAAAAGGATATCAAGCCGCCGTTAGCGAAATTGTTTCGGATAATTTTTATTGCGGAGGCTGAACATGGCAAAAGACTTTTGGCATTTGTTTCGAGGATATTGGCAATCGGAAGAGAAATGGAAAGCGCGCGGATTGCTCGCCTTCGTCATCGGTTTGAACTTCGCCATGGTATATCTCCTCGTCCGGATTAACGATTGGTACAACACTTTCTACAACGCGTTGCAAAATTACGAGGCAGAACAGTTCCGGCCGCTCGTCGGAGAATTTGCCGCGCTCGCGTTCGTTTACATTTTCATCGCCGTTTATGCCGTCTATCTTCGACAGTTGTTGCAGATCAAATGGCGCACGTGGATGACGAAAAATTATCTCGACAATTGGATGGGGCGGCAAGTGTATTATCGCATGCAATTGTCGAGCGGCTCGGCGGACAACCCCGATCAGCGAATTTCTGAAGACATCGGGCAATTCGTCAACATCACTCTGCAATTGCTGATCGGATTTCTGAAACAGCTGACGACACTCGCGGCATTCGGAGTCGTGCTTTGGAATCTTTCGGGCGAATACACGCTCGAGCTCGGCGACTTCAATTTTGTCATTTACGGCTATATGTTTTGGTTCTCGCTCGCTTATTCCGGCATCGGAACATTTCTCGTCCACAAGGTCGGACGCAAATTGATCGGGCTGAATTTCGATCAACAGAAATTCGAGGCGGACTTCCGCTTCAGCATGATGCGCGTTCGAGAAAATGCCGAGAGCATTGCGTTTTATCGCGGCGAGCCGTCCGAAATGGAAGGCTTTCTCGATAAATTCAAACGCGTGATCTCGAATTATCGGCAATTGATGACGAAGACAAAGCATCTCAATTTCTATGTCAACGGCTATGCGCAATTGGCGGTGATCGTGCCGCTGATCCTTGCGGCTCCGAGATATTTCGGCGGCGCGATGCAACTCGGCGGTTTGATGCAAACAATCTCCGCCTTCGGCAGAGTGCAGGATGCGTTGTCGTATTTCATCGACGCGTATGATACAATCGCGCAACTCGCCTCGGTGATCTCCCGCCTGTCGGGATTTACGAAACACGTCGAAGAGACGATCGAGATCAAAGACGGCGTCACTCGAGCAGAGTCCGGAGAGCCGTCGTTTTCGCTTTACGGCTTGACAGTTTCGCTTCCCAACAAAAAAATTCTGATCGATCAATTGAGTTTAACTTTGCGGGAAGGCGGGCGATTGCTCGTAACCGGCGCGAGCGGCTCGGGCAAATCTACATTGCTTCGGACATTGGCGGGCATTTGGTTGTATGCAAAAGGCATCATGAAAATTCCGCGCGGAGCGACGATATTATTCCTGCCGCAACGTCCGTACCTGCCGCTCGGAACATTGAAACGCGCATTGATATATCCGCAATCGGAAGAGAATGCGGCGGTGCTCTCGAACGAGCGGCTTTCGGAAGTGCTCAATGAAGTCGGCTTGCCGGAACTCGTCTCGAAACTCGACGAAGCGGATGATTGGAGCCGAATTTTGTCATTGGGCGAGCAACAGCGATTGGCGTTTGCGAGAGTCTTGTTGACGGAGCCGACGATTTTGTTTTTGGACGAAGCGACTTCGGCACTCGACGAGCCGCGCGAGCGCGAGATGTACGAGCTTTTGCAAAAAAAATTCCCCGCACTGATTTTGATCAGCGTGGGGCACCGATCGACTCTCTTCGATCAACATGATCTCGAGCTGTCGATTGACGGCGGCAATTGCATGATGAAGGAAATCGGGCGATGATCAATCCGCAAGACATAAAAAAATTCGCCGTCGATTGGAAGGAGCGCGGCTCGGAAAAATCCGATGCCAATGCATTTTGGATCGAGTTGCTTCATGCGTTCGGCATTGCGGAGCCGACAAAATTCATGAAATTTGAGTTGCCGATCGACGTCGAGGAGCATAAATGTTTCATCGACATTTGGCTTCCGACAACGCGAGTGCTGATCGAAAACAAGAGTCGCGGAATTGATCTCGAAAAACCCGCGCGTCAATCCGACGGTAAGTTCCTCACGCCCTTCCGACAAGCATTGCGCTATGCCGATGCGCTTCCGTACTCGCAACGCCCGCGCCGGATCGTCATCTGCAATTTCGATGAGATCAGAGTTTACGACATGGATCAATTTCATCGTCTGCCGTCATATCGACCGAATGTAATTTTACTCGATCGATTGCCGCACGAGTACTCGCGTCTGAACTTCTTGATCGATCCGAACGACGAGAATGTAAATCCTGCCGTCAAAATTTCCAAGCAGGCGATCAAACTTATAAAGCTCGTCTACGATGCGCTTGAAAGGCAATTAGGAATTAGGAATGCGGAATTAGGAATTGAAAAACCGTTCTCCAATTATGCATTACGCATTACGCATTACGAATTGTCTCGCTTCTGCGTGCGATTGATGTTTTGCCTTTACGCCGACGATGCCGATATCTTTGCGCCGAAGCAATTCGCCCGGTACTTCAAAAACGCCGAAGATCGCCGCGCCGCTCTCGTCGAGCTCTTTTGCGTGCTCGACACTCGCGATCGAGCGAGCGATCTCCGAGACGAACTCGCCGCCTTCCCCTACGTCAATGGCGATCTCTTCCACAACGCCGCCGAGCACATTCCAAAAATCAATGCCGCCGTCAATCATTACATCATCGCCGCCGCCGAATTCGATTGGATCGACGTCAGCCCTCCGATCTTCGGTGCAATGTTCGAGTCGATCCTCAATCCCGACAATCGTCGCGCGGGCGGCATGCATTACACCTCCATCGACAACATTCATCGCGTCATCGATCCGCTCTTCCTCGACGACTTACACTCCGAGTTTC
>CALGGX010000227.1 GCA_937916025.1 uncultured Selenomonadales bacterium | reverse complement strand
TTGAGGTGATCAAGGCGTACGGCGTGTGGCAGGAGAAGAAAAATTACGGAAAAACGACGATGGGCGTCGTCCGCTCGACGTATATAATCGACGAAGACGGCAGGATAACCGCCGTCATGCCGAAGGTCAAGCCGGACACGAACGCCGAAGAAGTGCTGGCTCTTTTGTGAAACGCGTATACGTACTGCGCGGTGCGCTTTGCGTTCTGACGCTCGCGCTTTTGTCCGCTATATACGTGATGAGCGCACAGCCCGCTGATTCCTCGACCGAGGCGAGCCTCGCGGTAGGCCGCGCGGTAGGCGGTCTGATCGTGCCCGGATACGCGGAGCTGACGGAATCCGAGCAGACAGCGTACGCGGTGAAAATAGACCATACCGTCAGAAAAACGGCGGATTTCATCGAATTTTTCGCGCTCGGGGCGCTGTTTTCGGCGGACGCGCTCGCGTGGGACCTGAGAGTCCGGGCGGCAGCTCCGCTGTCCTTTGCCGCGGGCGCTGTGTGCGCCGCGCTCGACGAGCTTCATCAGACGTTCGTCCCGGGACGCGCCGGAATGTGGCAGGACGTTCTGCTTGACTGCGCGGGAGTCGCAGCCGGCGTCGCCGCCGTTTTCGCCGCGGCGCTCATCATAAAGAGAATAAAAAATGACCGGCGCGCCCGATGAGCGTACCGGTCATTTTTACCATCAGTTCATTTTTGCCGTTTTTACCGGCACCGTGACGTCCGCGCCGGAAACGTATTTGAACAGCACGGCGACGTCCTTGTTCGTCAGAGCGTCGTCTGCGTCTATATCCGCGGCGTCGTCGCTTGCGACGGTCGCTCCTCCGGATACGTATTTGAACAGCAGTACGACGTCTCTGTTGTCGACGGCGCCGTCAAGGTTTACGTCGCCCGAAAGGAACAGATCGGCGTCGGGCAGAGCGGCTTGATCGATCCGAGTACCGCCGCGCGGATTGGAATGCTTGAAGGCGCGCAATATCTCCTGCTCGGAAGCATCACGGACGTAAGCGTGATCAAAAAAGTCGGGCAGGTCGCGGGCGTCGGCGGCAAGTCGTTTAAAGTTTCGATCGATCTCACGGCGCGGATTGTCGATGTCGAAACCGGACGAGTCGTATTGGCAGGGAGCGGCTCGGGCACGTCGACTTCGAGAGTGGCAACCGCTCCGCTCCGATTGATCCGAATAGGGCGCGACGAAGTCAACAGCGCGGACGTCAAAACCGCAATGAAAAAAGCCGCGTCCGCGCTAGTCGATGATATGATCACCGCTCTCGACAAACGTCAAGCGAGGTAATTCAACATGAAGAAATTGCTGTTGAGTTTTTGGCTGATTGTACTGATGAGCAGTCCGGCGTTTGCGGCGTTCGAGAAGAAGTCGAATTTGCCGACGATCTTGATCGGAGAAGTGCGCGGCTACGGCGAGAACGAGCTCATTCCCGAGTTCTTCGACAGTTTTCGAGACAAACTCGTCACCGCGCTCAACGATCTGAACAAATTCAATGTCAATCCGGCGCGAATATCGATTGCCGGAGCCGCCGAGCCGAGCGAGGAAGCTCGACTGTTCTCGCTGTTGCATAAAGATGCGATCGCGCGCGGCTCGTTGTATCGGCGAGAGCTTGCGAATGCGGAGATGATCCGATACGGCGACGTGTTGCTCGGCGGCGGCGATTCGGATAAAGGCAGGCGATATTTCCAAGACGATGCGATTACGAAAGAGCGAATGAAGCGGCTCGGACAGCCGTACGACATGACTTTTGCCGCAGTCAGTCAAATTCGCAAAGTCGGTCAGAAATACGGCGCGGATTATATTCTGTTCGTCAATCTTCGAGACGCGGACGTGTTGAGAAAAACCGGCGGCATTTTCGGCACGCATCAGGAAGATCAATATCGCGGCAAGAAAGTGCTGATCGAGCTCGAGTATTACCTCGTCGACGCGAAAACCGGCAAGGTCTACGAGGGGCAGAATGCCGAGAAGCGCACGAGTTTGACGACGAATGTGCTTATCGGCAAGTACGGGCAGAATTACAATGTCGGCAACATGGTCGAATACATCCTCACCGATCAGGCGCAGAAAGTTGCCAAGGGAATTGACAAAGGCGTGAAAACTCTCGGAGGCAAGTGACATGCTCAGAACATTTTTTTCGACGGTCGTAATGTTGACCGTTTTCTTTTTTTCAACGGCGCAAGCTCAATCGCTCGAGCGACTCGGCATTGCAGATATTGAAATACGTCTGCCGGAGCGGCTGATCAATGTCGAAAGCGAGCGAGTGTATAAAACATTCCCCGCCGCCGCGGAGATCATTTACGCCGATCTCGCGAATGATTTATTCGACAAGGCGGACGTGATCGATCTGCTCGCGAGCACCGAAGAAGAGCGATTGAATGAAGTGATCGCGCTCGGTCAGCCGATACAATTGCAGACGCTCGATTGCGATTATATCGTGCATGGCTTTTTGATCAACGTCAACAGATCGAACGGCGACAACGTCGTGACGAAAAACGACACAATCACGGTCGAGTTGAGCGTGCGGGTGCTCGAGGTCAAGACAAACCAATGCGTGTTCATCACGACGGCGCGCGGGATTTCTTCGGCAAAACAATTTCGCGTCGGACCGCTGATCAAGTTCGGCAACGCGGAGTTTTACGAAGGGCAATTGAATGAAGCATTGAAAGAAGCGGCGCATAAAATTGCGTCGGATATCGTCAAGAATTTTTGATGGGAGTGAGCGCGATGAACATGAAGAAATTGCTGTGCGGCGCGTTGAGCGGCTTGATCATGTCGGCGGCGGGAACGGTTTCGGCGTACGGGCAGTTCTGGTATGACATGCATACCGACCTGCCGATGTGGAAGAAGGCGGTGATATTTCCGCTGTCGAATGCGTGGGAGCCGAATAAATTTCTGATCAGCTACGACGAACAATCCGATCTGTATTGGATGAATAAATATCTGATGGAGCGGTTCGAGAAGAAGATCAAAAACATGCACACGATTCGGCTCGCGCCGGGCATCAAGGAGAAGAACGACATTTTGATCGACAAGTACAGCATGCTGCTCGCGCCGTTTGAGAGTGAGAAGGCGAGGGCGGAGGCGGTTTTTGAAAACACCGGCGCGGACATGTATATCATCCCGCAGTTTACGAAAGACTACGTGTATCGGGATGTATCGCCGAGCATTTCGGCAAATGTCGAACTCAAGTCGTGGACGGAAGAAATCAACGGTCCGAACGGCAATCGCAAGTACAACGAGACGAAGCGGACGGTGCATCACGTGATGCCGGCGCGAGAGGTGCAAAATCGCGTGGTGGAGTTGTCATACACCGGATACGATACGAAGGCGAATAAAGTCATGCTGTTCTCCGACATTCGATACGATGCGGGCTATGACAACAAGCACAACTTCCGCGACATCAGCAAGTATCTTCGCAAGGAGTTCTCGGAGATCAAGAGCGGCGCGAGAGAGAAGAAAAATGCCGCCGGTGTCGTGACGGTCGGCTTTAAAAATATAGCGATGCCCGCGAATCGCAATGTCGACAGGTACTCGACCGGCAACACTTATTACAATTCGCGAGAGGCGGCGTGCGCGGCAGTCAATCATTACAAGAACGGCAGCGTTCGTGTCGACACGGCGTGCGACGAGTTGATGATCAAGAGTGCGTATTACGCGATCAAGGTCGAGGCAATCGAGACGCTTAAGGGCGTGCATGTGCTCATCGACGAGTCGGCGGACGTTCAGCCGGATTATTACATCACGGGCAACATCACCGATTGGATCACGCGCTGGAATTGGATCGCGCCGAGCATTTCGACGAAGAGCAAACTCCTCAAGTCCGAGGAGAGTAAGTGGACGGATAAAGACGGCAAGGAACACAAGATGACTACGCAGCACTGGACTGAAGAAGTCAAGGAGAATTACGGGCATTGGACTGTCAAACCGGCGGCGGGATTATTTTTGGCGTTGGTCGATGCGAAGACCGGCAAGACGATTTTGTCGAGCGTCGAGGGCGAGTCGAATGACAAGATCATGGACGCGCATCGGGAGTGTCTCGAGAAGTTTTACAAACAGGTCAATGAATATTTCAAGGAGCGCGGCGTGAAGTGATCGCGGATTTTTTTCCGGCAAAAATTGCGATTGCAATTGCCGCGTGATATAATCGTCGAAAACTGCCGAAGGAGGAAATGATTTTGATTGATGTGCTCGATGTCCACACGCACACCCTCGCGAGCGGACATGCTTACAACACTATGAATGAAATGATCGCCGCCGCGAAATCGAAAGGGCTGAAGCTGTTCGGAATTGCCGATCACGCGCCGAACATGCCGGGCTCCTG
>CALGGX010000226.1 GCA_937916025.1 uncultured Selenomonadales bacterium | reverse complement strand
AAAAAAGAAAGGCAAAAACCCCGCGAGCCTGTATCAGACTCACGAGCTTTCGCTGTCGAATCACCCGTTACTCCTTACGCGGCGTATAATAAATGATCCGAGCAACATTGTCAAGTGTTTACGTCAGTCGGCAGTGAACTCGAGAAATTCTTTTATGTCGGAGCGATCAATGCCGAGTGCCTCAAACAATACATTCGACAGCGTGCAATCGAAATATTTAAGCTCGATCTCGTTCATGACTTTGACTACATCCGGTGCCCAAGAGTTGTGGAGCATCAGCATGTCAAATTTCAAATCGGCAAGATGTTTGTGCTGAAGGAAATAGAATTTTTGATAGCTCTGTTTGTGTTCTCGCGGCTTGCAATCGAGCGGAAGCGATTCGAGTTCCGGCATGACGAGTCGCCGATCCAAGAGAAGAATTTCGTCGTCCGTCCTCGATTTTATGTAAGGGTTGGTGATGCCGTTGCCGAGATATCGGAAGAATTTGTCGGGCGGAGATTGCATCGGAAATTCGAGCCGATCCTTGACGCATTCGATCCAATACTTCATGATTTTTGAATGCGCTTGTACTTTGATAAACGCCAAATGCGCTCTTCTGTCAATTGTATGACCGAAGAAAACCGCGTCATTATCGACGCCCCTTGTGTGTGTGTGTGTGTCGTGCAACGAAATATTTGTTCGCGGACGAATTAAGAATGATAGTATCGACGTCGAGCCAAACGCCGCCGTACTTCTCAAGCAGAAGTGCGCGGATCGCATCGGCGATCTGATCGATGCGGAAATTGTTGTCAAACAGTGCCTTGCCGTAAACGTCGACATCGACAAAGTCTCGCATATTTGAGTAATCGACGACCGTGATCTCCGCCTTCGGCAGAAATTTTTTCCACGTCCGCATGCACAGCTGAAGATATGCCGGCATCTTCTCGCGCGGCTCCCAAAAAGTCCAAATTCGCATGTAATCTCCCCCTTCGATGAGATTATATCACGAACGACGGCGAAATGCGAGGAAAACGAATGCGATTGCGGCGATCGAAAATGCGACGACGCTCGTCAATTGCGCGGACTTCAGCAGACCGAACGCGAGATGAGTGTAATCGCCCCGGAAAAATTCCAAGACGAACCGCGCGGCGGAGTAAAGCATGACGTAAAGCGCGAGGCATTGCCCCTTGACGTAATTCGTCGAGCGGAAGATCAGAAGCAGGGAGAAGATCACGATGTCCAATTGACATTCCCAGACTTCGGCAGGCCAGAGCGGTTGCGCGCCGTAAGTTCTGAATGCGAGAGTCGTCGAAGGATACAGCAAACCGAACTCGCCGCCCGTGGGAGCTCCGAACGCGTCGCCGTTCAACAAATTCGCGCAACGTCCGAGTGCCTGCCCGAGAATGATCGCCGGCGCGAGGAGATCGGCGAGATGAATCACGTCGAGTTGTTTCGAGCGCGCGTAAATCATTCCGGCGATCACTCCGAGCAACACTCCGCCCTGAACTGCCATGCCGCCTTGCCAGACGTTCAGCAATTGATCGAGATGATGTTGGTAGTACTGCCAATCGAAGAAGAAGACGTGCCAGAGTCGCGCGCCGAGCAGTCCGAAAAAGCCGCCGATCATTCCGATGTCGACGAGATGTTGTTCATAGCCTCTGCCGTCAACCTTGGCGAAGAAATATCCGACGCCGGTTGCGAGCAGGATCGACAGCGCGAGCACCACACCGTACGATCGGATCGGAAAATCGCCGACGAATGCAATGTATTGATGCATGAAACAGCCTCCAAAAATCATTTGTTGACAATATACGCCGAGGTAAATAAAATGACAACAGTTTATGCATTGGAAGTGATACGATTGCTTGAAATAAAAAATCTCCGCGCGGCGGTCGAGGGGCGCGAGATCTTGCGCGGGATCGATTTGACGGTCGGACGCGGCGAAGTGCATGTAATCCTCGGTCCGAACGGCGGCGGCAAGTCGACATTGATGAATGTGATCATGGGGCATCCGAAATACGAAGTCACGGGCGGATCGATCATGTTTGAAGGCGACGATCTTCTCGCGCTGAAAACATTTGAGCGCGCGCGGCGCGGAAAGATCGGAAG
>CALGGX010000225.1 GCA_937916025.1 uncultured Selenomonadales bacterium | reverse complement strand
CCTACACGACGCTCTTCCGATCTTGATGAAAATGCGGTTCAGGAGATGGTGGATTACGCTTTTTCGCAGGGAATTAATTACTATGATACGGCGTGGGGCTACCATGCAGGCAATTCCGAACTTGCTATGGGACGTGCTCTGAAGAAATATCCGCGTGACAAGTTTTATCTCGCGACGAAGTTCCGCGCGAAAATGGATTTTGTTTACGTCGCCAGCGAGATCAACAAAGACATTCCGAGTCATCTCGTTTTCGACAGAATTAAGACGAAACTTCCGGCGGATATCAAATTCGATAACCACGTCGAGACCGGCGTGATCTGCAAAGCGATTTTGAAAGTCGCCGAAGCGGAAGGCTCGGATATGATCATCATGGGCAGTCGCGGACTCGGATTATTCAAAGGCGCGTTGCTCGGCAGTGTCAGTCAAAAAGTCGTCGAGCTTGCCAAAGTGCCGGTAATGGTGATCAAATGAGCGGCGCGGAATTCAAATCGGGCTTTGCGGCAGTGATCGGGCGTCCGAATGTCGGCAAGTCGACGCTGATCAATCGACTGATCGGGCAGAAGATCGCGATCACTTCCGATAAGCCGCAAACGACGCGCTCGCGCATTCAATGCATTTTGACAGTCGACGACGCGCAAGTGATTTTCCTCGACACGCCCGGCATTCATAAACCGAAGTTCAAGCTCGGCGAATACATGCTCCGCGCGGCGGAAGGTACGCTGAAAGAAGTCGACGTAATTCTGTTTGTGATCGACGCCAATGAAAAATTCGGCGGCGGCGAGAAATACATTCTCGAGCGGCTTAAGTCGACCGAGCGTCCGGTGATTTTGGTCGTCAACAAGATCGATCTGCTCGAGCGCGAAAAATTGTTGCCGATCCTCGCCGAATATTCCGCGCGGAGAAATTTCGCGGCGATCGTTCCGATCAGTGCGGCGGATGGAACCAATGTCGACGATCTCCTCGACGAGATCAAAAAATTCCTGCCGATCGGTCCGAAATATTACCCCGACGACATGGTTACCGATCAGCCGGAGCGATTGATCATTGCCGAGATCGTCCGCGAGAAGTTGTTGCACTTGACTGAAGACGAAGTACCGCACTCGATCGCGGTCGACATCGAAGAAATGACGAAGCGTCCGAACGGCGATCAATACATTCGTGCGTATATTTACGTCGAGCGCGAGTCGCAAAAAGGCATTTTGATCGGCAAGAAGGGCTCGATGCTCAAAACAGTCGGCTCGCAGGCGCGTCCGGAAATTGAGATGTTGCTCGGATCGAAAGTGTTTCTCGATCTCTGGGTAAAAGTCAAAAAAGATTGGCGAAACTCCGTCGGCGCAATTCAAAACTTCGGACTGGGAGAATGACCTTGGACAAAAAAAATACTGACGGCAACGGCGCAATTTCGCGATACTTCATCAACGGACTCATCGTCCTGATTCCCGCATCGATTACGCTGTTTGCCGTCAAATGGGTTCTCGATGTGACGGAGAAAATGCTCGGGCAATACCTGCCGTTTGATTTCCCGGGGCTCGGGCTTATCGTATTGTTGCTGATAATCTTCGTCGTCGGCTGGATATCTTCGCATTGGCTGTTGCAAAAATTGATCGAGTTCGGCGAGTCGTTGCTCGATAAAATTCCCGTCGTCAAATTCATCTACAAAAGCGTCAAGCAATTTTCGACGGCTGTATTCGATTCGAGCGGCATGTTTCACACCGTCGTGCTCGTGCCGTATCATCAATCGATGACGATGGGATTTTTGATCGGTGACGCGCCGTCTGCCGTCAACGAAAAACTCAACGGCGAATATGCCTGCGTCTTTGTGCCGTGGAGTTTGAACATGACTTCCGGCACGAATTTGTTCGTAAAAAAATCGGAAGTGATCTTCGTCGACATCAAGCCGGAAGATGCACTCCGATTCATGTTAACCGCCGGCGCGGTAAAACCCAATTAATAATTCGTAATTCGTAATTCGTAATTCGTAATTAGGATTTAGGAATTAGGATTTAGGAATTAGAAATTAGAAATTAGGAATTAGAAATTAGGAATTTGGAATTTGGAATTAGGATTTAGGATTTAGAAATTTGGATTTAGAAATTGAAAGCCCGTTTTCTTAATTCCTAATTACGCATTACGCATTACGCATTATTTCTTCCGGTGCGGCGCGTAAGCGGATTCGAGCAGTTGAATTTCGTCTTCGTCAAGAGTGATGTCGACTGCCGACGCCGCTTCTTCAAGGTTCTCGACGCTCGTTGCTCCGACGATCGGTGAAGTGATGTAGCTTTTGCTGAAAATCCATGCGAGAGCTTCCTGCGCCATCGAACAGCCGCGCTCATTTGCTGCCTGCTCGATGTTGTCAATCACAGCCTTGTCGACATCGTCAACCGAGACGCTTGCGAGCAATGCCGACAGATCATCGAGATTCACTTCATCATCTTGCGAGCCGGACGACGGTTGCGCGCAACGCCCGCCCGCGAGCGGACTCCACGGAATGATTGCGAGCTTTCGATCCTGACAGAGCGGGATCAATTCGCGCTCTTCTTCGCGATAGATCAGATTGTATTGCATTTGAATGGCTGAAAACTTCGTCCAATGATTGACGGTCGCGAGGTTTTGCATGCGCTCGAGTTGCCATGCCATGAGATTCGGCGCGCCGATGTATCTCGCCTTGCCTGCCTTGACGACGTCGTGCAATGCTTCCATTGTCTCCTCAATCGGCGTGAGCGGATCGAGTTTGTGGATTTGATACAAGTCGACATAATCCGTTCCGAGCCGTTTCAGACTGTGATCGATCTCCGATAAAATGTGTTTGCGCGAGAGCCCGCCGCCGTTCGGCGTTTCCGAACGCATGTCGAAGCCGACTTTTGTTGCAAGGACAATCGTATCGCGATCGAGACCGAACTCGCGGATCAAACGTCCGAGGAACTCTTCGCTCGAGCCGAGCTGATAGACGTTTGACGTATCGAAAAAATTAATGCCGAGTTCAATCGCGCGCTGAAAAATCTCGCGTGCCTCGTCGTAATCTTTCGTGATTGTAAAAATGTCGTCCGCTTCGCTCGGCTCGCCGAAATTCATGCACCCGAGGCAAATGCGCGAAACGTCCATGCCGGTGTTGCCGAATTTTACGTATTGCATTTACGATCTCTCCTGTTGATTGATGATACCGGATCGTATCATATTCAACCGTCGAGATCAATTAAAATGCGCCGGTTTTGATGTGCGGAACGTACGGAGCTTCGAGTGCTTTGATCTCGTCTTCGTCGAGTTTGATGTCGACTGCGGCAACGGCTTCCTCGATGTGTTTGATGTTCGTTGTGCCGACAATCGGGGCGGTGATGTAATCTTTGCCGAGCATCCATGCGAGAGCCTCTTGCGCCATCGAACGACCATGCTCGCGCGCGACTTTTTCGAGATTGTCGACGACGACTTTGTCGACATCGTTGGTCGCGTTCCAGACCATCGGCGAGACTTCGTCGATCGAGTTCCGCGCGGTTTTGGTTCCCCACGGATGCGCGCAACGCCCTCCGGCGAGCGGACTCCACGGCACGACTGCCATGCCGCGATCTTTGCACAACGGCATGATCTCGCGTTCTTCCTCGCGATAGATCAAATTGTATTGCGGTTGGAGCGAGGCGAATTGCGTCCAATCATGCTTTTCGGCGATCTGTTGCATGCGCTCGAGTTGCCACGCGAAGATCGTCGACGCGCCGATATATCTCGCCTTGCCGGACTTGACGACGTCGTGCAACGCTTCCATGATCTCGGGCATCGGCGTTTTCGGATCAAGTCGATGAATTTGATACACGTCTACATAATCCATTTGCAGACGCTGAAGGCTGTGATCGATCTCCGCCATGATGTTTTTGCGAGACAAGCCGCCGCCGTTCGGACGCCCGGGGCGCATCTCGAAGTTGACTTTGGTCGCGACGACGATCTCATCGCGGTCAAGTCCGAACTCGCGGATCAATTTGCCGGTGATCTCCTCGCTCGAGCCCATCTGATAGACGTTGGCGGTATCGAAGTAGTTGATGCCGAGCTCGATCGCGCGTTTGAACATCGACTTTGCGTCGTCGTAATCCTTCGCCCAAGGAAAAACGCCGTTCTCCTTGCCGGGCTTGCCGAAGCTCATCATTCCGAGGCAAATGCGCGAAACATCCATTCCCGTGTTGCCGAATTTTACGTATTGCATTACATTCACTCCGTTTCGATTGATTTATGCTTGCAAAAGATTGCATTGAATGATATCATTCTCAAAAAATGAAAGGACTGTTGCAAATGGCAGAGAAATCAGTATTGATTGAAGACGCGGTTGAAGAAATTCGAGGCATTCTCGATTCCGAAGAATTGAGGTACTCCTACGACGAAGAAGACAAGACGTTCAAATTGGGCTTCAATCGTTCGGACTCGCCGCTCGGAACCATGCGGCTGGCTATCTACGCGCGCCCGGCACCGGATGATCCCGAAAAATGCATTCGACTCACGGCAACATGCACGGCGGGCTTCAATGCTCCCGTGAAACGCCGCGCCGAAGTTGCCGAGTATCTTCATCGTGCAAATTACGGGATGATTTACGGCAAATTCGAGCTCGATTACGATGACGGCGAAGTAATTTTCAGAATGAGCCTCAACACTGTTGATGGTTTGCCCTGCCACGATGCACTCGATGATCTGTATAAAGTTCCGACCGCAATGGTGAATCGCTACGCCGATGGAATGCTCGAGGTAAGTATGGGGCTCTTGACTCCGGAAAAAGCGATTGAAAAGATTGAGAACAACGAAGACGAAGATTGAAAATGTTTTCGACGCCGTTCAGCTCGAGCGATTGAGCCAATTGACGACGGCGGCTTCCGAGCGCGCGGCGTCTGCTCCATGAATTGCGAGTCCTGCTTTGACTTCACTGCCGGGGCAGGCTTTTTTGATCCGGCTGATCGAGCCGCCGAGTCCCGAGCCTTCATGCGTGCTGAACGGGCGAATGATCTTGCCCTTCCAATCGTAACGCTCGAGGAATGTAAAGACCGCCATCGGAGGCAAGCCCCACCAGCACGGATATCCGAGATAAATCACATCGTATTGATTGACGTCGTCGAGATATTTTTTGAGTTCGGGGCGCGTTTTTTGACGGAGTTCGTCTTTCGCAACGAGCGTGCACTCGGTGTAATCGATCGGATATTCCTTGACCGTGTCAATCTCGAACAGTTCCCCGCCGACATGCTTTTGGATCATCTCCGCAATCAGCTCGGTATTTCCGCGCGGAAGATTTTTAATGTCGCCGTTGACGTAATTCTGCCCGCGCCGCGAATAATATGCAATCAAAACACTTGCCATCGATCATCACTCCTGTCTGACGAAATTTGTAAACACCGGCGGCTCTTTGAAAGGCAATTGCACGCCCGCCTGCCGCGCGGCTTGTTGACATTTCAGAAAGTACGCCATATATCGCCCGAGCACGCGCATGTTGAAAAGCCCCTCGCCGTCTTGATCGACTTCTTCCGCCGTCATGCCGTGCACCATGTTCCAATAGCGCGTCGAGATCACCGGCATCTCCTGCACCGTGAAGTACTTCGTGATCTGCGAGAAGACTGTCGTCGTTCCCGCGCGTCGAGCAGATACGACTGCCGCCGCCGGTTTCATGAAAAACGCCTCGTTGCCGTTGCCGATAAACTCCGAGAAGAACAGCCGATCCATGAAGCCGACGAGATTGCCGCTCATTCCGGCGTAATGCGTGGGCGAGCCGACAATAAATCCGTCCGCCTCGATTGCTTTCGCGCGAAATTCATTGACGCCGTCATTGATCACGCAACGCTTCAGCGTTTGACATTTGAAACAGCCCATGCAACCGCCGACAGGTTTTGCTCCGATCCAAAAAATTTCGGTGTCGATGCCCTCGCCGTTGAGAGTTTTCGCGACTTCGTCGAGTGCGCGTCGAGTGCAACCGTGTTCGTGCGGACTGCCGCTGATCAACAAAACTTTCATCGTAAAATCTCTCCAAAATTTTTAAACCGAAAACATTACTCGATCATCTTGACAATCCGCGCGGGATTTCCGACCGCGATCGCGTTGGCGGGAATGTCTTTCGTCACGATCGATCCCGTGCCGACGATTGCGTTCTCGCCGATTGTCACGCCCGGCAGAATGTTGACGCGCGCGCCGATCCATGCATTTTTCTTGATCACGATCTCCTTCGTCATGATCACGCGAATGTTTTTTGGCTCGTGATTGACGGTGAACAGCCCGACTTCCGGACCGAGCATCACGCCGTCTTCTATCGTGATCGTGCCGACCGACATGATTACCAAGCCGTGGTTCGAAAAGACGTTCTTGCCGAGAAACACTCTGCATGCCGCGTCGATCTGAAACGGCGGAGTAAGGAATGTTCCTTCCTCGAGCCGTCCATTGAACAACTCGCGCTCAAGCTCGATGATCCGATCCTGCTCGTCCGGATCGATCGAGTTGATCAAGTGGCAGAGATGTCGACAGCGTTTGAATTCGCCGTGAGCCTCGCGCAAATACTTATCGTCTTTGACGTGATACGATTTGCCGCTCCGCAATTCTTCAAACACATTCATTACTTATCAAGTCCTTTCGAGTGCAACCAATCCGCCATGAGATCGGCGAGCTCGGCGTTGTTGGTATCGCCCATAAGGAAGTGCGTGTTGCCTGTCAATCCGATCTTCGGCAATTCGACGAGTGTAGCATCGCCGCCATGCCGATTGATCGCCGCCACGAATTTCTTCGCCATGTCGAGCTCGGTGTACCACTTGTCGGGTCCGATCAACTCCGACGATTTTTGAATGTTGTCGCCGTAATACAGCACGATCGGAATTTTCGTCAGCTTCATGAAGTCTTCGAGCGGCACGGCTTGAGCACTCGCGCCGAGCAACGGGAATGTCGCGCGTTCGGCTTCCGGCACTTCGCCTTCGGGAAACAGGAACGGCGTCCCGCCCGGCTCGAATGCCACGATTGCTTTGACATTGTTCGTTCTGAACGGCGTCCGCCAACCGATCGTTCCGCCCATCGAGTGCGTCACGAGGATCGACGATCCGACCTTGTCGAAAAGCGCGGCGAGTGCATCGGCGTTGATATCATTGTCGAGCTCGCCGGTGTAGCACGTCCACGATCGCTGAAATTGGTTGATCGATTCGGCGTCTTTCGGAAATGCGGCATTGTCGAAAACGCGCGGCTCGTCTCCGTCAAACAAGCCCACGCGCGAGAGCATGAAGAGAGTTTTGTCGGCGTAGAGCGGATTGCCCGCCCACGGATTGGCATCGCCCGCCGCCTCTGTCGACAAGCCCGCCTCGCCGATTCGCGGTTGATCGACGAGATACACGCCAAAACCTTTGCGCAAGAACAGATTCTGAAATCCCTCGCGACCGTCGGGCGTCGACTCCCAAGTGCGTTTTGATTGCGCGCCGCCGTGTTGGAAGATCAGAGGCAATCTCTTCGCCTTCGCCGGAATTTGATAGAACACGTAAGCATGATCGCCGTACGCTTTTTGCCCCTCGGGCGAGAGGAAATTCTTCGTCGAGAAGGTTCCCGAGTGTTTGACGGTCGAGCCGCCGATTGCAAAACTGCCCTGCTCGGCAATCACGATCGGCTTTGCGGCATCGACATTCGTCGGCGTCGACAGCATCAGCGACAACCCGAGTGCCGCACTCAAAAACAGTTTCTTCATGTCCAAACCTCCGATCAATATTTCTGCAGTTTATTGTATCGTCGATTGCTTTTCGCGTCTAATTGTGATATCCTATCGGCGATTAAAATTTTTTGATCGAAGGGAGCAAAATCATGTTGAAGCGACTGTTTCGGATGATGGGCGTCGCGACGTTGACGCTCGCATTGAATATTCCGCTGACGGCGAATGCGGCGAGTGACATTTCATTGCCGACTGTGGAGATCGGAAAAGGCATGTCCGTGACGACGGCACTCAACGGCAGACGCAGCACGCGCGAGTTCTCGAGCAAAGCACTCACGAACAAACAACTGTCGAAAATATTCTGGGCGGCGAACGGCTACAATCGCCCCGAAACCGGCGGACGCGTCAATCCCGCCGCGCATGGCGAGTACATCATCGACGTTTACGCGATCATGGCGGACGGCATTTATCTTTATTCGCCGAAAGGGCATCAATTGATTTTGGTTGCGAGCGGCGATTTCAGAGAATACGCCTCGAAACACCCGGGCTTTGCTCGGACTGCTCCGCTGAATTTGGTTTACGTCGAGAACACCGTGCAGTTGAAAGAGTCGCCGCATAAATCCGATCCCGTCAAGCAATCGCGCTATGTCGGAGTGGCGGCGGGAACGATGGCGCAAAGCGTCGCGCTCGTGCTCGAGTCTGAAGGGCTCGGCGGCTGTGTTCGCGGCTCGGGCGACAACGACAATTTCCGCAAAGTCGCGCAACTCAACGACGATCAGGAAATTCTTCTTGCGCAGACGATCGGCGCGATCAAATGAGATTTTCGGCTGACCGGATTTTCGAGCTGTCGAGCAATCGGCGGCTTTTGTTTTTCAACGGACGGTGGAGTTCATGAATTCCAGACAGATCGATTGCGTACTCGAGCTGGCAAAAGTGCTCAACTTCAACCGCGCGGCGGAGAATTTATTCCTCTCGCAACCCACATTGACGTATCACATTCGCTCGATCGAAGAGGAGATCGGCTTCGAGATTTTTCAACGCTCGGGGCGCGGTGCCGTTCTCACTCCCGCCGGGCGACAATTCTGCACTTCTCTCTTCAATCTCCGCGCGGAGCTCAAGCGCGCGATCGAGCAGGGGCAGAACTTCAGCAATCGATATCACTCGGGCTTGACGATCGGATTGCCGATGCGCTCGGCGATTTACTTTCTGCCGCAGGCGATTGAAATGTTCGAGGCGAATAACGTCGGCATTTCGATCACGCCCGAGTTCATTCCGCTCGGCAGTTGCGAAAAATTTTTGCGCGGCGAGCAGGACATTCTCTTCGCGCGCGAGCAAGACATGACCGGCGTGCCCGATGTCAAACTGCACCGGCTCTTCGACAGTCGAATATATCTGATCACGGAGCGCAATGATCCGCTCGCGTCGAAAGATTTGATCGCGATCGATGATCTGAAAGGCAGAGTGCTGATGGTCGGCGGCGGTTCTCAACCCGAGCTCCGCGCGGTGCAAAAACGCGTGATCGATCGACTCAATCTCGAGCACTTCAACAGCAACGATCGAGAGACGACTTTGACGAACATTGCCGCGCATAAAGGTGTTTGTCTCGCGCCGGGCTTTCTGAACGATCACAACGGCGAGTTCGCATGGACGCCTTTCGATTGTCGAGAGACGATCTCATGCGTGCTTTGCACTCATGTCGGCGATCGAAGAAACATCGTTGCAGAGTTTGTTGCGGCAATAAAAAAAGCCTATGCACTTCATCCCGACTTCGACGCTTGATTTTTGAAAGGAGATTGATCAGATGCTTCGCACCAATCGGCAGGCGTTGAGTGACGGCGTGCGCGACGGCATTCCGATCGGGCTGGGATATTTCGTCGTGTCGTTTACGCTCGGGATTGCGGCGCGCTTCGCCGGACTGACGCCTTTTGAAGGCTTCATCACGAGCTTTTTCAACAACGCGTCGGCAGGCGAGTACGCGGCGTTCACTGTGATCATGGCTGACGCTTCGTATGTCGAAATGGCATTGATCACGCTGGTTGCCAACGCGCGATACGTCTTGATGAGCGCGGTCATCAGTCAAAAATTCGATCCTTCGACGCCGTTTTATCACAGAATTTTTGTCGGTTTTGACGTGACGGACGAGATTTTCGGCATTACGGTTGCGCGTCCGGGTAAACTCAATCCGTTTTACAACTACGGCGCGATGTTGGTCGCTTTGCCGGGCTGGTCGCTCGGTACCGCTCTCGGCGTGATTGCAGGCAACATTCTGCCGCCCTCGATCGTCTCGGCATTGAGCGTCGCGCTTTACGGCATGTTTCTCGCGGTGATCATGCCGCCCGCTCGGAAGGATCGAGTGATCGCGGCGTCGATTGTCGTCTCGTTCGCGATGAGCTTCCTCGCCGCTCAATTTCTCGGCGATATCTCGGCAGGCACTCGCACAATCGTGTTGACTGTTTTGATTGCGGGAATTGCGGCGGTGCTTCGTCCGATCAAGGAGTGATTATTTTTGACGGAGTTCGCGAACTTTGAATCCTGCACCGTCTGCCACGTCTCAAAATCGCAGACGCGTTTCTCTGTATTGTTCTCCGGCATTTCAATCAGCTCCCCTTAAGGATTGTACAGATAATTGTTGCAAACATCGCGCCGATTCCAATTGCCGCCGTCAAAAACAACTTGCGCACTTCTTTGCCGATACCCTTCACTTCGT
>CALGGX010000224.1 GCA_937916025.1 uncultured Selenomonadales bacterium | reverse complement strand
GGGCGAGGTGGTCGAGCGGCCGGCGTCGGTGGTTAAAGAGCTGGTCGAAAACGCCATCGACGCGCAGGCGACTCGCATCACGGTCGAAATTCTCAACGGCGGCAAGTCTTACATCAAAGTGACCGATAACGGCATTGGCATGAATCGCGAAGACGCGAGCCTCGCGATCCGATCGCACGCGACGAGCAAACTCTCGACGGCATCCGAACTTCAGAATGTAATGACGCTCGGATTTCGCGGCGAGGCGTTGCCGACAATTGCTTCGGTGTCGAAGTTCTCGATGTGGACGCGAGTGAAAGACGATGAACTCGGCACTCTCGTCCGATTGAACGGCGGCAGAGATCAATTGATTGAGCCGCAAGGTTGTGCGCTTGGAACGACTGTGCTCGTCGAGGACTTGTTTTTCAACACGCCCGCGCGGAAGAAATTCTTAAAAACGAACTCGACCGAGGCATCGAAGATCGGCGAATACTTGACAAAGCTCGCGTTGTCGAGACCGTCAATCGCATTTCAATTGATCGACGGCAAGAAGTTCGTTTTGAGCACGCCCGGCAACGGCAATCTCCTTGACGGCATCGAAAGTGTTTACGGACATGATCTCGTTTCGTCGATGCTGAAGATTGAATTTCAGGATCGTGCCGACAAAAATTTTCGCATCAAAGGCTTCATCAGCAAGCCGAATGTGGTTCGGAGTTATCGCTCGTGTCAAACATTCATCGTTAACGGCAGAGTGATCGGCAGTCGCGCGATCTCGAAGGCAGTCGAAGAAGCATACTCCTCGCTGATTCCGAAAAATAATTATCCGCTGGTGGTGTTGTCGATTGAAATGTCGCCGTCGACGGTCGATATCAACGTGCATCCGCAGAAGTCGGAAGTGCGGTTTGAAGATGACAGTCAAATCTTCCGCGCGGTGCATTGGGCGGTGACATCGGCGGTCGAGCACAGAAATTTTGCCGTTTCGAGCAATCCGGAGTCATTGCAACAACTCGCCGCCGCTCCGCATGACTTCGATCCGCCGCCGGTTGAAAAAGAAATGCAATCGGCAATCGGGGTGTCGAATGAAAATGAACCGCCGTCCGCGCCGCCGATTGAAGAAATGCCTTCCCCGATCGATGAAGAAATACCGCCGCCTTCAGACGAAGATGCACCTCCGACCGATGTTGAAGCTCCGATTGTCGAGCAACCGATTGAAGAAACGCCGCCGCTGTTTGAAGAGAAATTGTCGGCAAAAAAAATACTGCCGCTCGGGCAGGCATTGCGCTGTTACATCATCGCAAAAGATGACGACGGAGTTTACATCGTCGATCAGCATGCGGCGCATGAGCGGATCATTTTCGATCGGCTGGCGGGTT
>CALGGX010000223.1 GCA_937916025.1 uncultured Selenomonadales bacterium | reverse complement strand
GGGCGAAGAAGACGAGCAACTTACCGATAACGAAATGGCGGGGACGATCGTGCTCGCAATCGTGCTGGCTTCGGCGTTGTTCATTGCAATCCCGACCGGCGCGGCGAAACTCTTTCATGAGATCACGGACGATCCGTTCTTTTTGAATTTGATGGAAGGATTTTTGCGATTGCTGATCTTCCTCGCGTACTTGACGGCGATCTCGCGAATGAAAGACATTCAACGCGTGTTTCAATATCACGGCGCGGAGCATAAAACCATCTTCTGCTACGAAGCCGATTTGCCGCTGACGGTTGAAAACGTGCAGAAATTTCCGCGACTGCATCCGCGTTGCGGCACGACATTTTTGTTGATCGTCATGTTGGTTTCGATCTTTGTGTTTGCATTCCTCGGCTGGCCGGATTTGTGGTTGCGGATTGCGAGTCGGATTGTGTTGTTGCCGGTCGTCGCGGGAATTTCTTACGAGATAATTCGATTGGCGGCGCGCTCGGAAAATTTTTTGATCCGCGCGGCGATCATGCCCGGGCTGTGGTTGCAATATCTGACGACGCGCCAACCCGACGACGAGATGGTCGAAGTCGCAATCGCCTCGCTTAACGCCGTCATTCCGAAGGAAGTTTGATTTATGGAAATTCAATTTGAAAACGAGCGCGAATTTCTGATCGGCATGGCAGAAATGCTCCTTTCGAGCCGCCGGATGAATAAAGCGATTGAAGTCGTCGAGCTTTTGTCGAAACAATTTCCGAACGACGGCAAAGTTTTTTTGTTGCGCGCCCGCATTTTCGATCTTTACGGCGATTTCGAGCACGTCATTCGCAATGCCGAAGCCGGAATTGCACTTCGAGACACTTCGCCGAAAGATACGATGATGTTGCACAACATTGTTGCCGCCGCTTACGAAAATATTGGTTTGATTGATCGGGCGGCGGAACATTATCTCGCGAGCAGTCGGATAAATCGCGCGGATTTAATTGCCGAACGCCGCGAAGATTACAGCAATTGTCTCTTCGCACTTCATCGACTTCCGCAATCGAAAATTTCATCCGCAAAACTGTTTTCTGCCGTGAAGAATTACGACAAGCTGTTTGACGGCGTCAAGCGTTTCAAACACAAGCGCGCCGCGCGGCATGAAAAAATTCGCGTCGGATATGTATCGCCGGATTTGCGCGGGCATGTTGCCGGATATTTCGCCGCCGCATTTTTCACGCATCACGATCGCGAGCGGTTTGAAGTGATCGGTTACGCCGCCTGCAAGGAAGATCAATTCAGCGAGTTTCTGAAGTCAAACGCCGAAGGTTGGCTCAATATTCGAGGCGATGATGCGTCGACAGCCGCGCGGAAGATTTTCGATGACGAGCTCGATATTCTCGTCGACTTGAGCGGACATACGGCGCACAATTGCCTGCCGATCCTCGCATACAAACCCGCGCCGATTCAGATCAGCGGCGTCGGTTGGATCGACTCGACGGGACTCCGCGCGGTTGATTATTTCTTCGTCGACCGATACACCGTTCCCGACAAGCGCGGAGAGAAGTTTTTTACCGAGCGCGTAATTCGCCTGCCGCACTCGCATTTCTG
>CALGGX010000222.1 GCA_937916025.1 uncultured Selenomonadales bacterium | reverse complement strand
CCGATCGAGCAGCGGCCCCGATAGCTTCCGAGTGTATCGCCTGATCTCTTGCGGCGTGCATCGACATTCATGCGTCGAATCGCCGTACCAGCCGCACGGACACGGATTCATCGCGCAAATCAACATGATGCTCGACGGAAATGTAAGCGTCGCATTCACGCGCGAGATCGTAACCTGCCGCTCCTCGATCGGTTCGCGCAATACCTCCAGCACCGACTTATGAAACTCCGGAAACTCGTCCAAAAACAGCACGCCGTGATGCGCGAGCGTAACTTGCCCGGGGCGAGGGATCGTCCCGCCGCCGATCATTGCCGCCGCACTCGCGTCGTGATTCGGATTTTGGAATGGACGTTTCTTGATCAAGCCGCCATTCTTGCCGAGCTTGCCCTCGATGCTGTAAATCTTCGTCACTTCGAGTGCTTCCTCGCGCGTCAGCTCCGGCAATATCGAATTGACACGCTTGGCGAGCATCGTCTTGCCCGCGCCCGGCACGCCGACCATCAGCACGTTATGCCCGCCCGCCGCCGCGATCTCCAATGCGCGCTTCGCCATGAATTGCCCTTGCACGTCCGAAAAATCATCCTGCAGTTCGGCAATCGGCTCTTCTTCGATATCCGACGATTTTTCTTCCGGTTTGAGATTTTCCTGCCCATGAAAATGCATCATCAGCTTCGACAAATTCTTCGGCGCATACACTTCGACGTCGTCGACAAGCAACGCTTCGTTGACGTTTTCTTTCGAGACAAAGACTTTCTTAATTCCGAACTCGCGCGCTTTTATCACCATCGGCAACACGCCATGCACGCCGCGCAAATTCCCTTCCAATGACAATTCGGCGGTGAAGAGACAATCGCGCGTCTTTTCGACCGGAATGGTTCCTTGCGCCGTCAACAGCCCGACCGCAATCGGCAGATCGAGCCCGGGGCTGTCTTTTTTGATATCCGCCGGCGCGAGATTGATCGTGACTTTTTCCGATCGAAGCAACATGTTGGAATTTTTGATCGCCGTCCGAACACGTTCTTTCGACTCGCGCACGGAAGTGTTCGGCAGACCTACTATGTCAAAACTCGGCATCCCGTTCGAGCTGTCGACTTCAACCGAGATGATCAAGCCGTCAACGCCGAGCGTCGCCGCGCCGTATATTTTTGCAAACAATCTCCCACCTCACCCGTTGACTTCAAACGCGCTTTCGATTTGATTGAGCCGCCACTCGCCGTTGAGTTTGAAGACTTCAATCACGTCGAAACGACACGCGCATTGAGCAAATTCTTCGCGTTGCATGAAAACACCGGCCGCCTTGATGATCTTTTGTTGTTTGCGGGCATTCACCGCTTCCGCCGGACGACCGAAGCGCGTTGTTCGTCGGGTCTTCACTTCAATAAAGACAATCACACCGTCGCGCTCGGCAATCAGATCGATCTCCGCCGTCCTGATCCGAAAATTCCGCGCGATGATCCGATAGCCGCCGGATTCCAAATGCCGCGCCGCAAAATCTTCTCCGCTCACGCCCAAGTCTTTCGTTCGTTGAGTCAACTTCTCTCAAGCCCGCGTCCGAGTTACTTCCGCTTCGACGTAATCGATCGGACCGGCAATCGGCACGGACGGCTTGCGGACATGCACCGTTACCTCATCGACATGCGCAAATCTTTCGAGGAGTTTGTCGGCAATGTGACCGCCGAGCGCGGACAACAGTTTGAAACGCCGGTTCTCGGAAACTTCTTTGACAATTTCATAGACACGCGCGGGATCAACGTCGTCGTCGAGAGCATCCGTTTCGATTGCCTTGTCGTCATGCGTTTTGAGTTCAACATCAAAGAAAAATTTCTGTCCCTGTTCGCGCTCGTACTCGTAATAGCCGTGGAAGCCGTAGAACATCATGTTGTGAATGCTCACTTTGATCATCGCCAACACTCCTTAACTCGACAAAAATTTTTTTTCGATTATAGCACATGTCGGTCGTTCATGCTACAATCAATAAAAAATTTCGAGGAGGCGCGGGCAATTGGGTGATATTTTTTTGTTGATTTTGATCGCCGCCGTCGGGTTTTATTCTTTCTACGACGACATCTTCATCGAATGATTTTTGTTGACATTGCCGAATGTTTCAAGTATAAGTATTGAAATTCGATCAAAGGAAAATGTTGATGGAAAAATATTTCGCAGCGGCGTTGATGTCGGCGGCGCAAATCGGAAGCAAACGCGCCGCGCAATTGATCAAGTATTTCGGAACCGCCGAAAACGCATGGGCGGCGCAGGAAACAGATTTGCTTGACGCAGGCTTGCAGGAACGGGCGGCGAATGCGCTCGTCGAATTGCGGCGGCGATTTCCGAACATGGCTGAAGAGATCAAAATCAGATGCGACGCGAAGAAAATCAAACTCTGCGGCATTGACGACGAGGAGTATCCGGAACTGCTCAAAACAATCGACGACGCGCCGTTGCTGTTTTATTACAAAGGCGAGCTTCAGCCGAAGGCAATGCGCATCTCGATTGTCGGCACGCGAGAAGTGACGCGTTACGGCGAAACGGTTACGCTCGAACTCGCAAAAGATTTGGCGGCGTCGGATATAACGGTCGTCTCGGGCGGCGCGGTCGGCATCGACTCGTTTGCGCATCGCGGAGCACTCAAGGGCGGGCGAACGATTGCCGTCATGGGGTGCGGGCTCGAGTACATTTATCCGCCGGAAAATCGCCGATTGTTTGATCGAATTGTTGAAAACGGCGCGGTGATCTCCGAATATCCGCCGAAGACGCAACCGAATCGCGGTTTGTTTCCCCGGCGCAATCGATTGATCGCCGGACTCTCGCTCGGAGTTTGCGTCGTCGAGGCGGGAAATACCAGCGGTGCTCTCGATACCGCCCGACACGCGCTCAATTACGGGCGCGAACTTTTTGCCGTACCCGGCTCGGTTCGTGCGGAGAAGAGTAAAGGTTGCAATGAATTGATCCGAAACGGCGCGACGCTCGTCCGAAGCGCGGCGGATATTTTCAAGGCATTTGATCTGAATGTCGAGCCGATCGAGAGAAATGCGGTTGAAGTTCCCGTTCCGGATGAACCGTTGCCGTCAACGCCGCCGAGCTCCGCGCGGAAAAAATCGGCAAAAGACTTTGCTTTGAAAGGAGACGACGCGGCAGTGTTTGAGGTGCTCGACGACATGCCGAGCGATCTCGACAATATTTTGATCAAACTCGACGGCGTACTCGACAGAGAAATTTCGCCGCAGGAACTTTCGATGATCCTGCTCCGGCTTTCGTTTCAGGGCTTGGCGATTGAAGACGATGCCGGCAATTACTCTCGCGGAAGGTGAATGTGAATGACGAAAAACAATCGGACATTGAAGACGCTGATCTTGACCGACAGCGCGTCGAAAGCGCGAGCATTGAAACGACTGATCGGACGACAATGCACGATTGAATCAACCGAGGGCTTCCTGCGCGATTTGCCAAGGACGCAACTCGGAATCGATGTCGACAACAATTTTGAACTGAAGACGATTACGGTGCGCGGCAAAGCTCCGCTTCTCAATCAACTGCGCAAACAGACATTCGACGCGTTGCGAATTTATCTCGCGACCGAGCCCGGCAGTGAAGGAGAAGCCTTCGCCGCGCATTATTGCGAGTTGTTCGGCGTCAATCCCGAGTCGAATTGCCGGGTCGAGTTACGTTTGATGACGAAGGACGGACTTCGCAACGCAATCGAAAAAGCGCGTCCGATCGACAAGCGACGCGTCGAGGCGTATTGGACGCGGAGACTCGTCAATCGATTGGTCTCGTACGGGCTGAACAATTTTTTGTGGTGCGCGATGTATCGCGGACTGTCGATCAATTCGATGCAGTTGCTCGTCTTGCGGATTCTTCGACAATCGGAAGAGCGGTTTCAATTGCCGAATTCGGGCGAGTTGGAAACGCTTCCGATCAATTTGAAGTCATTGCAATTGTGGGCGGCGCGCGATTTGAATTTTGCCGCCGGCAGAATGGTTTTGCTCGCGAAGGAACTCTACGAAGGCTTCGGCATCGAAAAGAATTTTTCCGGCTTGATCAATTATTACAGGGCGAATGAACTCACGCCGGTCGATGATTC
>CALGGX010000221.1 GCA_937916025.1 uncultured Selenomonadales bacterium | reverse complement strand
AATTCCAAATTCCAAATTCCGCATTCCAAATTCCGCATTCCAAACTCCGCATTCCAAATTCCAAATTCCAAATTCCGCATTCCAAATTCCGCATTCCAAACTCCGCATTCCTAATTACGAATTACGAATTACGCATTGCTTTTCAGCGCGGTCTGCAGAGTTGACATGTTCAGCCGCATCGCATCGAGATACGCATCGGGCGAGTCTTCGCCGGTGACGATCGGATCGAGCGAATAGATTTTTGCATCGGCTTCGCGCGCGATTGTTTCAGCCGCCTTCGGCGAATATTGCGGCTCGGTGAAGAGCACGCGCGTCGGGAGCTCGCGGAGTTTTTCGATCGTCTCTTGCAATTCCTTCGGCGTCGGTTCGGTGCCGGGCTCGCGCTCGACCACCGCAATGATATTAAGATCAAATTCTTTTGCGAAATACGGAAACGCTTCGTGGAACGTGACGATGTCTTTGTTGGGCATAAAATCCAGCGCGTTGTGCATTTCCTCGCGGAGCGCGTCGAGTTTCATGACATAATCGAGCGCGTTTTTCTTGTATTCGAGCGCGTGATCGGGATCAATTTCCGACAGCCGATTGCACAATTCGATCACCTGCCGTTTGCAATACGTGACGCTCAGCCAGACGTGCGGATTGAGCTCGCCGTCGACTTTGATCGGCTGAATATCCTCGGCTTTTGACAGATCGATGATCTTCAGCGATTTGTTTGACTCGGCGACCTTGTCGAGAAATGCTTCCATGCCGAAGCCGTTGACGACGAAAACATCGGCAGTTTCGAGCGTCTTCATGTCCTCGGGCGTGAGTTGATAATCATGCAGGCAACCGGTTTGCGGCGGAGTGAGATTGACGACTTCGCCCTCGTTGATGCCTGCCGCAAGATTAATCGCTTCAATATATATCGGATAAAAAGACGTGACAATGCGATATTTGCCGTCGGTGCCGTGACCGCCGCCGCATCCGAGCATCAACATCGAGAATAAAATCAAGGCGAGAATTTTTTTCATTTCGAGCGATACTCCGCAGCAAGTTTTTTGAACAGCGGCAGCGATCTTTCAATCGTCTCGGTCTTGATGCAATACGCCGCGCGGAAATGCCCCGCGCAACCGAAGTCTTTGCCCGGCACCAGCAACAGATCATATTTTTTGGCGCGCTCGCAAAATGCATAATCGTCGGGTTCGAGCGAGCGCGGGAAGAGATAAAACGCGCCTTGCGGTTTGACGCATTCAAAACCCGCGTCGATCAAGCCGTCATAAAGCAACTTCGCATTCTTACGATAGATCGAGATGTCGGACGGCTTATCCGCGCATTTTGCAATCACCAATTGCCAGAGTGAAGGCGCGTTGACGTGTGTCAAAACCCGCGCGGCTCCGGCGATTGCGCCGTAGATTTTTCCGAAATCGGCAACGCGATCGGGCACGACGATGTATCCGATGCGCTCGCCCGGCAACGAAAACGACTTGCTGTAAGAGTAGCAGACGAGCGTGTTGTCGTAGTAATTCGGAATGTAAGGCACTTCGACATCGTAAGCAATCTCGCGATAGGGCTCGTCGCTGATGATAAAGATCGGCTTGCCGAATTCTTTCGATTTTTGATCGAGGATCGCGGCGAGCTTTTTGATTGTGTCGAGCGAGTAAACGGTTCCGGCAGGATTATTCGGCGAGTTGACAATGACTGCCTTCGTGTTTCGATTGATCAGTTTGATAAACTCATCGAAGTTAATCTGAAAGTCGTCGATGCGAGCGGGAACGACATTCAATTTTGCGCCGACCGACTCGACGAAGACTTTATACTCGGGAAAATACGGCGCGAAGGCAATGAATTCATCGCCGACTTCGGCAAGTGCTTTGAAGGAGATCGTAATCGCGGCGGCGGCTCCGGCAGTGATGAAGAGATTTTTGCCGCCGAAATCGGTTCCGAAACGTGCGTTGATCGATTGCGCGAGCGTCTCTCGGACTTGCGGATTGCCGGGCGCGACCGTGTAACCGTGCACCGCCGAAGTGTCTTTCGACTGCAGAATTTCAATCGCCGCGTCGCGAATGAAGTCCGGCGTCGGCACGTTCGGATTGCCGAGACTGAAGTCGAAAATATTCTCCTCGCCGACTTCCGCCGCGCGTTTCCTTCCGAATTCAAAAATCGTTCGGATTGTCGATTTGCGAGTTCCCAACTCATACATCTTTTCCGATACCATAAAAAAAATGCCTCCCGTCAACGCGGCAAGATCATCGCAATCTCGTCGCAATGAAAAAATTTCGGACAGTCGATGCAGTCCTTCCAAATCTTATGCGGCAATTCCTCTTTCGTGATTGTCGTGAAGCCGAGCGATTGAAAAAATTCCGGCTGATATGTAAGCGTGAAGAATTTTTTGACGCCGAATTCGCGCCCCTCGTCGAGGAGCCGCAACACAATCTTTTTGCCGATTCCTCGCCGTGTGTGATTTCGATCGACTGCCATCGAGCGGACTTCGGCGAGTTCATTCCAAGTAACGTGAAGCGCGCCGACTCCGACGACTTGATCGTCTTCGACGGCAACGACCATTTCGCGGATCGTCTCGTACAATGTCGAG